>PIVS01000116.1 GCA_003353855.1 Desulfobacteraceae bacterium | reverse complement strand
TGACCTTTGTATTGATATGCTTCCGTTGGAGGTTTAAATTTTCAGGGCCAAAGGCAACCTCGTCAAACACGGTGTCTCCCACAATCTGGGTATCTGCATCCTGAAATACCATGCCAATTCTTTTTCGGGTCTGGGTCAGGTTTTTTAAAATATTTTTCCCATGGAGCCGGATTTCTCCGGCCTGGGGCTTGAGCAGGCCGTTTAAATGCCGGATCAGGGTTGTTTTTCCGGAACCGTTTTGGCCGGCCAGGATGATAAATTCCCCCTTGGAAACTGAAAAGGAAATATCTAAAATACCGCCGTTCCCGTCGGGATAGGTGTGGGTAAGGTGGGTTATCTCAAGAATTGGGGCTGACATAAATATTACCTGGGCATGGCGTTACATGCCTGTTATTTGGATGTGTTTATTTGATAATGGGTCTGATCTTTTTTGCAATAAAGGCTGCCGCCGCAATTTTCAGTCCATCTCCTATTAAAAAGGGAAGCATGCCGGCTGCAATCGCCTTTTGCCAGGACAGGGAAACAGCCATTTTTAACCAGGGAACTCCGATGGCATAGACAATTAAAGAGCCTGTAACCATGGCAATCACATCGGTTGTAATATTTTTTTTTAATCCCTTTGAAATGGCCCCTGTAACAAAAACTGCCGGCAGATAAGCTATGAGATATCCGCCGGTGGGGCCGAACAATTTGCCGATACCAGAGGTGCCGCCGGCAAAAACAGGCAGTCCGGCAAGGCCGATCAGAAGATAGATGCCCACACAGGCAAGTCCCCAGGCAGGGCCTAAAATGATCCCGGCCAACAGGACAAACATGTTTTGTAATACAATGGGTACAGGGCCTGCTGGGATGGAGATAAATGCGCCCACGGCGATCAGGGCAACAAACAAGGCGGTATATACGGTCATTTTAAGCTGGTTGGACTGGTTCATTTTTTTTCCTTTCAGGTGTGGAAACAATCTCCATAAATTATTTTTTTTCGTTTTTGCCGGTGATCTTCAATGATCAGGGCACCGGTTTCATCCACATCAACGGCCTTGCCTTCATAGATACTGTCAAAGGTCTCAACCCGGACACGGCTGCCAATTGTGCTGGTTTGTCCCTTCCATTGATTTATTATATTCTGGCAATCAATATCTTGAATGTTGTTTTGGAATTCAGATAAAAATGCGGTGAGAATCTGTTTGCAGGATACCTTTTTTTTTAAGATATTTTTCAGGGAAGTTGCTTTGAATTCTTTATTGGCAGGATCATTATTGACATTGATGCCAATGCCGATTACCAAAAACTGGACCATATCCCCGCGGGTTTCCATTTCAGACAGCATGCCTGCCAGTTTCTTTCCCCCGAGTAAAAGGTCATTGGGCCATTTTACACTGACATCCACATCAAATAATTGGTTTAAAATCAGGGACAGGCTCAGGGATGCTGCAAAATTATAAATATATACCAGGGGGGGGGGCAGAAGGGGTCTCAGGATAAGGGTAAACCAGAGTCCCCCTTTTGAGGAAACCCATTTACGGTTGAGGCGGCCCCTTCCCTTTGTCTGGTGTTCGGCAACCACGCAGCTTAAATGGGGGACCCCTTCCCTGGCAAGGGTCTTTGCCTTATCCATGGTGGTTTCAACTTCCTGGAAATAATGGATCTGATCCCTGACAAGAGGTTCAAAGCAAAAGGGAAACAGAAGATCTTCAGGATTGGAAAGTACATACCCATTGGGCCTGGAATCAATGGGGAGACCGCTTTGTTTCAATGCTGTGACATGCTTCCATACCGCCACCCTGGAAATTCCTGTTGCCTCACTGATCCTGACTCCGGACAGGGTTTCTCCCCCGGCATTGTAAAGGAGTTCCAATATCCTGTCTTTTTGATTTTTTTTCTCGTTAACCATGATGGAAAATAATAGTTAACAGAATTTAAAAAACGGGTCAAGAAAATTATTATTGTCCCGGTGAATTTGTAAATATGGACAATCCCTTTGAAATAATGGTAGAAAAATGGAATCTGTAGTATTTCGATAATGTGGCAGCAGTTTCTGGATGGACAGGCAAAAAAATATTAACCAAAAAAGATAAAAGACGTCGGGTTTGGAATAACATGGTTTCAATGCAGACACGGATTTTGGTGGTAGATGATGATGAAGCCATTAGGGATGCCCTGATGGAGATCCTGGAAGATGATTATGATGTTGTCTGTGTTGACAGCGGGTTTAAAGCCCTTGCGCAGATTAAAAATAAGGTATTTGACCTTATCTTCCTGGATATTGTAATGCCGGAAATGGACGGAATCCAAACCTTAAAGCGAATCAAAGTCCATGATAAAAATCTGGATATTATTATGATTTCTGCTGTGGATCGTGCCCAGGAGGCCACGGATTCCATCCGGCTCGGTGCCTATGACTATATTACAAAACCCTTTGACCATGAAATTATATTGAACCGGGTGGAAAAGGTTTTGTTAAAACGAAATCTTGTAAAAGAGGTCAGTTTTCACAGATCCGAAGCCGCCTCTTCCGGATCCCGGAAGACCCAAATTATCAGTAAATCAAAAAATATGACCAGTGTCTTTGATTTGGTTGAGAAAGTGGCAAAAACATCCAGTAATGTACTGATCACGGGGGAGAGTGGAACCGGAAAGGAATTGATTGCAAGGGCTGTGCACTCTGCAAGTTTGCGCCACGAAAAGTCCTTTGTTGCCATTAATTGTGCAGCCATACCGGCAGAACTTATGGAAGCTGAGTTATTCGGCCATGAAAAAGGGGCCTTTACCGGAGCCCATAAGCAGAGTCTGGGTAAATTTGAATTTGCCCACCAGGGCACTATTTTCCTTGATGAAATCTCCTCCCTGAAATCTGAGTTCCAGGCAAAGCTGCTAAGGTTTATCCAGGAACGGGAATTTTCACGGGTGGGCAGCCATCGCACCATTAAGGTGGACGTTAGAATCGTTGTGGCCACCAACACCAGTCTGGATGAGATGGTCAAGGACGGCAGCTTCAGAGATGATCTTTATTTCAGGCTCAATGTGGTGCCTATATTGCTGCCGCCCCTGCGGGAACGTAAAGGGGATGTTCCGATTCTGGCAGATTTTTTCCTGGACAGGTTTAATCTTCAGATGAATAAAGGTATAAAAGGCTTTAGTTCGGCTGCCATTGCCGTGTTGGAGTCCTATCCCTGGCCCGGAAATATCCGTGAGCTGGAAAATCTCATCGAACGGATGGTGGTGTTGGGGGCAGAAAATCGGTTTATTGAGGAAAACGATCTTCCCTTTGATCTTTTGTTCCATGGAGAATCTGAAAAAGGGGCGCAAAAGGGGGCCAGGGAAAATAAGGGATTGATCCAGGCCCGTCATTCCTTTGAACGGCTCTACATCCTGAGGGCCTTGCAAAATTGCCGATGGAACCAGACCATGACTGCAAATCTTCTCGGCATTCATAGAAATACCCTTCTCCAGAAAATGAAAACCCTGGATCTTGCCCGGGATCAGACAGATGATTAATCTATTCTTCCGGGCAGCCTGACAGTAAAACAACTGCCCTCGCCCTTTTGACTTTTGGCTTCAATTTGACCCCCGTGTTCCGAGATCACCTTGTGGGCGATGGCAAGTCCTAGTCCGGTCCCTTTGGCTTTGGTGGTAAAAAAAGGTGTGAAAAGGTTTTGGGCAAGCTCTGGTGAAAATCCATGGCCTGTATCCCAAAAATATAGAAATAACCTTTTTTTCCTGCATTGGACTTGAATGGTGATTGTCCCGCCATCGGGCATTGCCTGGGCGCCATTCTGGATGAGGTTTATAAATACTTTCTCAAGCTGATCCGGATCTGCCATGACCCTGGGTAATTCATCGGGGATATCCCATTGGCAATTAACACCCTTTGTCCTGAAATCTGCTTCCAGCAATTCAATGCTTTGTTTTAGTAAGGCCTGGATATCTATCAGTTTGAAATTGTATTTTGGCGGCCGTGACAACTCTAACAGCTCTTCAATGAGGGTATTGAGTCGATTGATTTCCCTGGGAACTGTCCTTTGAAATTTTTCCAGGAAACCTGGTTTTTCAATTTTTCTTGGCAGCAGCGCCACATAGGTTTTGATGGCGGAAAGTGGATTCCGAATCTCATGGGCCATGCCGGCAGCCAGGGTTCCTAAATCTGCAAGTCGCTGAGCCTGGCGGATTTCAGCCTCAAGCTTTTTAAGGAGGGTTATATCGTTGATGTTGAATATAATTTGACTGGGTTTCTTTTGATCCGATTCAAGAATGCCTGCCCCCGTCAAAAGGACCTGGGTCTCTTCTCCCTTTTGGAGATGGATCTCACGCTGGTTGCTGGCGGAAGGATTTTCAAGGGATTGTCGTATATAGTCTGCAAAGGGTATCTCTCTACTGAAAAGCGCCAGAACATGACGGCCTTTTATCACCTGCCCCCGTGGTAAACCCAAAATGGCATGGGCAGCCGGGTTTATCGCTGTAACAATGCCCTTCACATCAACGGCCAAAAGGCCGTCACTCATTGTGGCCAATATTTTTTCTGCATACTGCTGCAATTGTTTGATCTCTTTGAGCTGGTTTTCCAATTGCTGTTTTTGGGCAAGGGTTTCCCGGATCATAAAGGAAAAATTGGATGCCAGAATCTCCACTTCATCCCGGGTGTGAATGGAAATAGTTTGTTCTAAATTACCCTGGGCAGCTTCTACAGTGGCTTTAACCAATGTTCCCAGTGGTCTTGTGACCCGCTGGGCAGCCCAGTTTGAGATCAAAATTCCAATGACAAGGGCCACAGACCCCAGGATAACAATACTCCAAAGCGTCTGGCGGATTTGCTGGTGCATCAGTTCAAGGGATAAACTTACCCGGATGGTTCCCCATTGGTCCCGGGAACCGGGAAGGTATGCAGGCACGGCCACGTCCATGTGGGGGTAGCCGGGGTCGGGCCTATGGACAGTCACAAAGGGCTCTTTTGCCTTAACCGCCTTCAGGCTGACATCATCTGTCAATATCTTGTTCTGGAGGTCGGGTCTTCTGCTGTATCCGGCTACTCTGTCCTCCTTGTCATGGATAATGACATAAATAATCTCGGGATTATTGACTGCCTGGTTCACCAGTTTTTCCAGTGCAACGTAGTTATAGGTGATCAGGTGATCAACGGATACGGCAGCAAGATTTTTGGCAATGGCAAGTCCCTGTTTTTCAATCCGGTTCCGGATGGTCCGGGTTTGAAGCAGGCCCAGGACCAGGGCAAGGGTTGTCAGTAAAATAACCAGCATCAATGAGGTGATAAAGATAAATCGATAGCGCAGGGAAACAAATCCTGATTTGCCGATACTCTTATCCTGGCCCTGGGACCCGGTCCTCTGTTTTTTTTTCTGGTTCAAGCTTTTCCTCTATTATACGTATTCATTTGCTTTGGGAGGATTTATCCAGCCAGATTTGGTTGAGGGGCATTGTATGTGCTCCCAGTGCACTCACGTTAATGGATTTAACATGGGGCTGATACACCCTGTCCACACTCATGTAAAAAAGTGGGATAAGGGGAGCCGAAGCCATTACAATGGCTTCGATGTTCTGGTACATCTTTGCCCGCTCGATGGGGTCTGTGGTTCCCCTGGCATCCAACAGCATCCGGTCTATATTCCCATCGTAAAATTTCATGAAGTTGGTAGGTGATTCAGAGGCAAAAAGAGAATATAAAAAGCTGTCTGGATCAGGCATGTCCGCAGACCATGCATACCGGTAAATCTGAACATCGTCCGATTTTAAATAGGCTTCAAACTTATCCCAGTCGGTAATATATTTTGCTCGAACTTTTATGCTGAGCCCGGACCAGAATTTATTGATCATTGCCATTTCCTGTTCCACCCTGGGGGTCTTAAAGGCGGATACAATTTCCAGTTCAGGCAACTTGTCAATCTTCTTGGAAAAGGCCTTTCTTAAATGCTGGTTGGCAAGGTCCGGGTTGTTGTCCTCCACCCGGTTCAAGGGGGTGTACCCCGGCATACCGGGCGGTAAAATGGTTCTGGCAATTTCAAATTGGCCCTTATAAACCTGGTCGACAAATTGGCGGCGGTCAATGGCAATGGAAAGGGCTTTTCGAAGGTTGGGATTTGCAAGGTTGGGATGCGAAAGGTTCATGCCGTAAAAAAACAGGCTCAAAGAGGGCCTGTGGAACCATTGAAGCCCTTTGGTATCTGAAAGTTTTTCTTTGACATCCCCGTAGACTGCCATTTCCTCAAGAAGACCATTTTGAAAATCCGCTAAAACTATGGGATCTTGTCCTCCCGGGTATATTTTATAATGGATCTCATCAAGAAAAGCTGGGCCGGCATAATAGTCAGGAAACCGCTTAAGGCGGATCACTTTTTCCCCATCCCAGGATGAAAAACTGAAGGGGCCGGTTCCCACCGGATGCTTTCCAAAGTTATTCCCCAACCGAATAACCTCCTTTTTAGGAACAATGGCAGCCTGGTACATGCCCAGAGCCGTTAGAAGGGGGACATGGGATTCATGGAGGCTGATCTTAAATACCCTGGTATTTTCTATCTCCAATCCCGGAATTTTTTCCGAATTTTTTTCCCTGTATTCCTTTGCCCCGACAATTTTAAGCAGGTGGGGCAGCACAGCAGGGGCAGGATCTGCCCGCAGAAGTCTTGTAATGGAAAAAATCACATCTTCGGAGGTGACAGGGTCTAAATTATGAAACCGGGCATTTTTTCTCAGGGTGAAGCGGTATTCTTTTCCCCTTTCTTTAACCTGCCAGGTTTCGGCCAGGGAAGGCAAAACCGAAAGATATGGATCAAATCGAACCAATCCATCAAAAAGCTGTTTTATTATGGATACACCATATTCATTCTGAACGTAGGCAGGGTCAAGAGTGGCAGGGTTGCTCCGTAAAGGTGTCCTGTAAATACCCCCGCTGACGGATATCGGTCCGGGGGCAGGGATTTGTGTCATATCTTTTTCTTCCTGATTTGTGCAGCCTGACAGGAAGATGAGGGTCATGGAAAGAAAACTAGTAAAAAATAGATAAGCTATGCCTGGCAGCTTCATTTTCCTCCTTGAATTACATCTGTGTAAAGAGGAAAAAATCTACCATATGAAAAAATTATATGCAAGAAACCAAATTTTGAAAGACTAAAAATCGTAATCTATTTGAAAAAAAAATAAAAAAGCACGGCAGATGCGCCACCGTGCTTTTTTTAAGCTTGATTTTAAATACAGAGCTTATTAAAAAAAAATTAGCAGGGACCGCCGCCGCCACAGGCCAATACGGGCATTGCATATCCGGCAACCAATACACCAATTACAAATACTGAGACCAATAACTTTTTCATAATTTTTCTCCTTTTACTCTCCTGGTTAATTAAATCTTACGATCTGTCTTATTCCTTAGTTATTGATATAGCAAAGCAGGGACCAACTTGTGCTTAGTCCGATTTTTTTTCCATAACAACCTGAAATAATAGGATATTTTTTAAAAAATATCAGAATGTGTAAAAAAACATTCCATTGGAAATGCACATTCCCGTGTGCACCCGGAATCGCAAACAGAGAAAGAGTGATTTTCTTTTATTTCTTTTAGTTCTTTTGATGGTATCAGCCCGGGTTTTACATGTTTTGCACATATTTATGTGCAAAGTGCCTCTATCCATGTGCACATATTTGTTTTGGTTAAATTTCAGCGGGTTATGATGAATATTCCCGGACTGCCCCAGCCTCTGCCCATGAATTTGTGCAAATTTTTTTAAGTTTCAGAATTCTCAAGCAAGGGAAGACGGTGTGTTTCGGTCATAAATTCAAATTGTTAGCTTGCCTTTTTTGGGGTTATGGCTGTTTGGCATAATCATTGCTGTTTAGCCCATTGTGGCAATATGAACTCTCAATGTTTGGACACTTGGAGGAAAGAAATTTACTGGAATATTAACCCAATGCTCTATTTACTAACCTGGTTTCATTATCTGAAACACAAGCAGGTATCTGGATTTATTTCCTATGAATACTTTAGCGGAAACTAACTTATTGGCCAATTTTACTGCGGAACAAATGAATGAACATGAATTTTGGAAAAGTCCGGCAGGAATAAAATATCAAATCTCTGTTCAAGATTTCAAGTCCAAGGGAAATCTCCCCGTCTTTTCCGATTATTTTGATTTTCTGCGTGGGAACCAACTCCTGTGGTATGATTTCTTACCCATGGGATATGTGACGGTTGATGAAAAATGGATTGTAAAAGGTGTTAATTCAGCAGTTGCTCAATTATTGGATGTTGAAAAATGTAATTTGCTGGATAAAAATTTTATTGATTTTATTCACAGGGAAGATAAAAAAAAATATAGTTTGGATACAAAGAGCCCTTCTGATCTGTCTAACCAGTCTTTTGATATCAGGTTAAAAAAAAGACAAAATCTTGTCTGGACCAGTGTCACCCCGGGTGTTGAGGATATCTTTTCCCATGGCACAGGACAAATAGGGATTATCCTTTTAAATATTGATGATTTAAAGCAGGCTGCACAAGAAAATGAAAGACTGAAACAGCAACTTCAGCAAAATCAAAAAATGGAAGCCATAGGTGAACTTTCAAGCGGTATTGTCCATGATTTTAATAATATTCTTCATCCCATCATAGGCAATCTTGAAATATTGATAGGAAAGACTACCCATGATCATCAGCTTCAAAAGTCCCTTAAAAATGTTCTCAAAGGAGCAAACAGGGCCAGCACACTCGTAAAACAGATTCTCAGTTTCAGTCGTCAGGCAGAACTTGAGGTTGTCCCGGTAAAAATTCAGTCTATTATCAGGGAGGTAATAAAATTAAGCCGCTCAACCCTGCCCTCCACCATTAAGATAATCCAGGCCATTGATAATGAGTGCGGACCGGTCATGGTCGACCCCACCCATATTTATCAGATTGCGATGAATCTGATTACCAATGCCGCCTATGCAATGAGGCTTGATGATGGGATACTTGATGTTACACTAAAAGAAATTAAAGTAATTGGAAACCTTTCCGGTGATTTGTCTTTGGAACCCGGTACCTATGTCCGTCTGGGCCTGGCCGATACCGGAGAAGGAATTGATGCCTCCATTGTAAACAAAGTATTTGAACCCTATTTTACAACAAAAAAAATAGGCACCGGACTAGGATTATCCGTTGTTTCCCGCATAGTAAAAAGCTATGGCGGGGATATTAATTTTACCAGTGAACCAGGGAAGGGAAGTCTTTTTCAGGTTTACATTCCCAGGTGTTATCTTCCCTTTAAGGAAATTTCAGCTTTTGAGAATGAACAAAAGGGTATGTCCGGGGGAGAATCAATACTTTTTGTTGATGACGACCCAAGCATTGTGGAGTTCCAGCAAGAGTTCTTTGAGAGCTATGGATACCGTGTTACCCCCTTTGTCAGCAGTATTGATGCCTTTGAAGAATTTAAATCCAGACCGGGAGATTTTGACATTGTTGTATGTGATATGATAATGCCCGGGATGACCGGCCTGGCACTGGCAGCTGAAATTAAACAGATTAAAGCGGATGTTCCGGTTATTATTTGTACTGGTTTTAGTGAAAGAATTAATAATAAAAATTACCAGAAAATGGGTGTTGACGGCTTTTTGATGAAACCTGTTGGGAAAGAAGCATCCTTTAAACTGATCCGTCACCTTCTGGATAAAGTATAGAGTTTTTGGTGATTCAAGCCTTCTTTTTGCGGCGGTCCCATCTGAAACCGCAGACCCTTCCCACTGATAACTTTTCTTGTGATTCAATCCTTGTCTTTGAAATATCAGTGTTCTGTCGGAGCGTTTTTCTGCAATGGAAAATCGTCTTGCCCAGGAGGCTTTCGAACGTAAAGAAGACTTGCTGAAAAGGATTGACACTTTAGAGGTTTATATAAAACAGGAAATAAAAGATATAAACGCGCGTATTAAAAATGAGTCAATTGAGAGGGGGGGACTCCCAAAAAATAATTCAAAGCGAATTAAAACAGGGGATCGAGTTATTAAATAAAAAAATAGTCCAGGAGGAAGAAAACCTGGCACTAAAATCCACTGAACTGGGAGATCAGATTATAGAACAGTCAAAACAATTGTCCGAAGAAATATTGTCCAAGTATGATCATGCTTCAAAAAATTTGAAACAGATTTCCCAACAACTTGACGATGCCAAAGTGAACCGTTCTGATCTGTCCGGTTTTTTTCTTGAACTTGGCATGCGGCTTTCCAGTGATGAGAATACCGATCCGTTGGGGCGCCTGAAGGGATAATTCAATATTCGCTAACAGGGAAAAAAGGCATTTGGCATGGATTCAAAAGCTGATGAAAGCAAAACTCTTGACAGATTAAAGGAGTTGCTGCTCAGGTCCGAAAAAGAGCAGATCCAGATGATAGAAACCCGTCTGGATGATCCAATCCCTTAATCAGATGTTAAATCACAGTTTTTCCATCCAGGGTATAAATCCGGCTTTTCTTACCATATCCGGTATTGGGACAAAAATTCCTCTTATCCTTGTCATAAATAAATCGGATTTAAAAGACCTGTGGGAGATAGATTCCTTAGTTTCAGAGGAACTACAGAACCAGGGGATTCCAGTTGTTCAAGCCGGTGCAAAAACAGGGATAGAGGTTGAACAGACATTTCAATTATTAACAAAAAAAATGATGGATAAATAAAATGTCTAATTCTGCAATAGTTGTATTGGAGAAAATATGTTCCCAGGTTTTCAAGGATTGTTCCCTTGTCTATTCTATAACAAATAATCTTGGCCGATTAATTCAATGGGGAGGGGATCTCTCTGATTTGCATATGGCAACCCCTGAAAAAGAAAGCCATATTTCAGAGGTGGTCCTTTTTATGGAGGGGATTTTGCCGTTACAAGAAGAATCCATGGAATTTTCCTGTTTAAAAATGCCTTTTAACCTGTGTGTGGATGCTTTCCTCTTTGGAGTCGAAAAGGGTTACGGTCTGATAGTCTGGGATGCATGACGAACTGGAATTACGTGTTCAGGAAAGGACAAAAGATCTGGAAGATGCAAATCTGAAACTTGCCAATGAGCTAAAAGAGCGTGAAGAGGTCGCAGGGCAATTACGTCAATCTCAAAAAATGGAGGCCATGGGGACGCTGTCTGGTGGTATTGTCCATGATTTTAATAATATTTTATCTGAAATTATTGGTTTTTCCGAATTGGCCCCCATGGATCCAGGGGATGAATTTCTATTAAAATCGAGGATTGGGAAAATCCTCCATGCCTCGGGTCGGGCAAAGTAATTGATCAGGCAGATCCTGGCTTACAGTCATCAAACCGAATATGAAAAAAAAAACCTGCGGTTAATACCGGTTATTTCAGAAGTTCTCATCCTTTTACGTGCCTTGCTTCCTTCCTTATTTTACAACAAAAGATAAGGACAAAGATACGGGGTTGGGCCTTTCAGTTGTGCATGGTATTATCGCCAATTGCAACGGTTATATTACAGTGGACAGCCAATTGGGAAGAGGGAGTGAATTTAAAATATATCTTCCATCATTTAATACTCGAGACAGGCCTAAAATCTTACAGGAATCGGTAAGCCCTGGAAATGGTGGAAAAATTTTATTTGTTGATGATGAATCTCTTTTAACTGAAATAGCCGAACAGCTTCTAAATCAATTGGGATGCAGGATCTGGCCAGGGCAGTTGAAAATGTTCTCAGAAAAAATCAAAGGTGGACAGGTTCTAACTTAAGCCTGTAATTTAATAATTAAGAAGGGACGGATCTTGCTGTATACAGCCAATAAAGAGTTTTTTATTCCATATTACAGGAATGGCATATTTTGTGCTCCTATATTATATCAATATGAATGAAATTGGGTAAAGGGAAAAAGGTTATGGTGGATAGAAAGCGAATAATCGAAAGGCGTAAAAATAAGAGATTAAAAGCGGCTGAAGGTGCTTATGCCGCCATCGGTCCAAATTCACAGATACTTGGCCAGATAATTGATATCAGCATGGAGGGGGTCTGTTTTAAATATATTGACTCCAATGGTGCAGATGGGGATGCACAGCCTCAAAGGAAAGAATCAATTTTTTTAAGCAGTATGGGATATTATGTCGGGGATCTGCCCTTTCGGACGGTTTCCGATTATCAAGTCATGAATGCGCCCTCATTCAGTTCAATGAAAGTTAGAAAAAAACATGTCC
>PIVS01001127.1 GCA_003353855.1 Desulfobacteraceae bacterium | reverse complement strand
TTAGAACCATGAATTATGCTCCATAAAGCAACCAGAGCGAAGAGCAAAAGAGCGGTTGCAGTCCCACGCAAACCAAGTCTGAAAGCGGCCCATATCAAAAAAGGAAAAATCATGTAATCGTTAAAAAGCAGAAATCCTTTTAAAAAGGGCCCGGTGAGAAACCAGGAGAAAACCAATAGAGATGTATAAAAAACAGCTCCTTCGACAAACCGACGCGAAAAAATATTAGGCACTATATTTGAGCTTGTTGCCCATATGACTATTACCGGTGTAATCAGAATGATCCCCAGCCCACCTGCAACCCACCATGTTAACCATGTTTTAAAGAAGGGCGCCCCAAGGGCAAGAGTAGGAACCAATGCACCGAATAAAGCAGTGATAGCGTTACTTAATCCTGCCACTCCACAAAGAACAACAACCTCCAGAACCCGCGTAAAAGTAATTTTGTGCCCAACAAAACGGACAATTATCCATGCGCCTAAAAATGTCTCAAAGACGTTAGCTAATCCCAATCCAAAGCTCACGAAAATTGAGTAGCCAGCAGTCAAGTTACCTACTATGTTTATTAGAAACATTACAAAGAGAAAAATAGCCCACCTGCGACGTTCATTCAGTAACAGTACAGCCAGGCCAACTCCACTCGGGGGCCAGATGGATGCAATACCCTCCGGTTGAATGACAAACAAGAGTCCGAGCCAGACAGTGA
>PIVS01001126.1 GCA_003353855.1 Desulfobacteraceae bacterium | reverse complement strand
ACACAGGACCTTTGATTGAAAAGATAAAGAAAACCTGTGGATGGGTCATAGAAATAATCAAGCCAACCAAAGCGGAGCCTGGATTTCATGTGAGACCTTGGTGTTGGATTGTTGAGAGGGCTTTCGGTTGGCACAACAAAAACAGAAGGCTTTCGAAGGATTATGAATGCCTTACAGATACCTCCGAGGCTCTAATTCAGATCGCTATGATCAGTATAATGGCTCGTAGACTGGCTTTCGAGAGATAAAAAGGGAAATATTTTTCAGATACGCTCTAACCATTTAAAATTTGATGATTTATTGATCAAAAGGGGTGTCACTTTTATATTCAAGCTTTCCTTGACAAAACAGGAGGCCAGAGTCTATAGATTCTGAATCGAATCTCTTTAAATGTCAGTGCATTATCATCTCAAACCTTTCATGAATCAAGGGAGAAAATCATTATGGTAGAATATCAGTCAAACAAAGGGATAGACCCTAAATTGTATGAAAATGTCACCCCTCCGACACCGGAACACGATAACGTTGCTGTGCCGGCCGAAGCTGAAGACGAAAACCTGGCTGATCTTGCCACATTAACCATGGCTGATTTTTTAAAACAGGAGGAAACGCCTTTTACCATAACCCTCCCCGGGGCAGGAGATGTCGAATTTAAATTAGATGAGGTAAAGCCTTTTACCAGCCAGGTCGATGATGCCGTCATTGC
>PIVS01000115.1 GCA_003353855.1 Desulfobacteraceae bacterium | reverse complement strand
GATTCCCGGCTTTTTCCCATGAAATGCTGGCCCAGGTGCCAGTCAGAGGTGTGTATGATTCGCATTATTTAAGGTCTTTAAGATTAATTTCCAGTTTATATTCCGAGGATTCAGGATCAAGTTTTACACCGAACCCCAGTTTTTTACCCAGGGTGAGCATAGCAGTATTGGTTGAAATGACCGGACCATAAATTTGTTTAAGCCCGTATTTTTTGGCACTGACCAATGCCCGTTTGAACAGAACAGACCCAATACCCTTTCCCTGCCAGTCATCGGCCAGGACCAGGGCAAATTCACCTTTTTCCCCGGCAGGATGGAAAATAATCCGGGCCACCCCCACTATTTTTTTCTTCCCTTTGGATCCGGCAAAGGCGACCAGAGCAATTTCCCGGTCATAGTCTATCTGGGTCAGCCTAATGAGAAGGGTTTTTGAAATCCGCTTGATGGGGGAGAAAAAACGCAGATAAACGGTTTCAGGGGAAAGATCGGAAAAAAGACCTATCATCTGCTCTGCATCCCCGGGGCGCACCGGCCTCATGAAAATTTTCTCCTGGTTCCGGGTAACAAACTCAGACTCCTGCCACCAGGGATAGGGGCTGATAACCAGATGACCGGCTGATCGAATCAGGGTCGGTTCCACCACGACTCTTGCCCCTGTCACCACCACCCTGCCTTTCCGGACCTGGATGGGATTTAAATCCAGACTCTTGATCTCAGGGAAATCTGTGACCAGCCGGCTGATGAGAATGAGCATCTCCTCCAGCAAAGGAATGTCCACTGCCTCTATATTTTTATATCCGTTAAGAACCCTTGATATCCGTGTGGATTCCAGGGCCCGGCCTGCCAGAATCCTGTTCAGCGGCGGCAGGGCCATGGCTGTATCCCGGACCACCTCCGTCATGGGACCTCCAATGCCAAACCTGAGTACCGGGCCGAACAATGGGTTATTCACCGTGGAGATCCGCAATTCATAATCCGGTGTTGGACAGGCCTTGTCCGGCTCCACCCTGATCCCATAGGCTGCCAGCAGATCTCTGGCAAGACAGTCACCGGAAGTCCGCTCTTTTTCTGCCAGTCCTTTTTTGATGGCCCCTGCGGCTGCGGGTCGATGGATAGGAAGCCGTTTGTCTGTCCTGTAGGGAATCTCCTGGAGCATCTCAATGTTCCGGCCATATTGATACAGATTCACAAAGGCCTGGACTGCCCGCTCAGGGGTTTCATAGGTAATGATCCCGTTACGGTTGAAAATAGCCCGGGACTTGTCAGAGTTCACCCCCCCCATCCATGCCGTAAATACAGGGAAAGGAGTGGTTTTCAGTAATTTAACCAAAGGACTTGCCAGGGCCGTGGAATCATAGGTGCCCACAGGAGAACTCAGGAGCAGCAGTCCATCTATTTCAGAGGCCTTAATACAGGCTTTGACCACCTGGATATATTTTTCAGGGGAGGATTCCTGCAGCACCTCTATGGGGTTGGTTTGCCGCCATTTATCCTTGAGCATACCATCCAATGCCTTAATGGTGGAAGGGGTTAAGTCTGCGGGCTTTATATTGTGACCTGCCAGGGCATCCACGGCCATGACCCCAATCCCGCCGGCATTGGATACAATTGCCAGCCGGGATCCCCTGGGCCTTTTCTGCTTGGCCAGGAATTCGGCGCAGTCAAAAAGGGCTTCAAACCCATGCACCCTTAAAATTCCGGCCCGCTGGAATACCGCATCATAGATTTCATCCTCACAGGGGTCGGACCCCGGCCCGGTTAAACCCGATTTCAGGGCAATAATGGGCTTTACCCTGGAAACCGCCCGGGCAGCACTCATAAATTTTCTAATATCCCCCAGGGACTCCACATACATGACAATGGACTCCACCTCATTAAGGGAACCCAGGTAATCGATCATGTCGGCAAAATCCACATCCAGTTTGGATCCAAGGTTGACAAAATGGCTGAAGCCTACATTCTCCCGCATGGCAAGATCCAGAACAGCGGTGCATACTGCCCCGCTCTGGGATAAAAATGCAATTTTCCCGGGAAGGGGAAGCTGGTGCATAAAACTGGCATTAAATCCTGCCCTCGTATTGATAAGGCCCACGGAATCAGGGCCGATGATCCTTAATCCAGTATCCCGGGCCAGCTGACCGATGGATGAGCGAATTTGTTTTTCCGGGCCATCGTGCCTGACCGGCCCGGCAGAGATCACCACAACCCCCCACATTTTTTTCTGGCTGCAGATTGCTAAAATTTCCGGCACATCAGCCATGGGAACGGCAATAATCGCCATGTCCACATGGCAATCAAGATCATCCAACCGGGCAAAGGCAGAAAACCCCTTCACTTGGTTGTACTTAGGATTAACAGGAAAAATTTTTCCTTTAAACCCACCTGAAACAAGGTTGGACATGATGGATGCCCCGACATTGCCTTTTTGCTCGCTGGCTCCGATAACGGCAATGGATTTGGGATTCATTATATGATGTAAATTAAAGGTTGTCATACAAAAAGTCTAGTGGGTGACAGGGGCATTGTCAACCCATTTATTGAGATGATTTACATATTGTTCTCTATCACACATCTAACTTTTTTTGTATTCACTTGACTTTTATATAGTTTGTTTCCTATTTAAACTTTAGGAAACTGTAAAACATACTGGTATATTTTGTTTAAAATTAGGATTAGAGAAAAATTAATAATTATAAATATAACATTCCCGGTGCAAATCATTTTCACAGGCTCCAAAATCTTATAGTCAACAGGGTCGTCTGGCCCTATTCCTCTGACCAAGACAGCCTTTATCGATGGCGGGCATCAATTTTATCTTCAATCTTGATTGCAGCCTTGTTATTTGGTTCCTTTGCCCTCCTTTTTGCCTCAAGGCTGATTGTCAAAGAAAATGCCTGGGGGTTAGCTGTTGTTGATTTGATAGGCATTGCGCTTTGCATTATCTTTTTATTTGTACCCCGGATACGGTATGAAATCAGAGTGTTTATTACCCTTATAGCATTCTATGCCGTGGGAATGGCTGTAATCCTATCATTCGGTCCTCTAAGTGGCGGCCCGGCATGGTTGTTTGCCTTTGCCGTTCTATCCGGTGTACTCATCGGGAACCATGCGGCTTTTATTGCCATACTCATGAATACAGTTTTTTTGTCCATAATCGGAACATTGATTTATACGGGAAAATTTGGAACTGAATTTCCTTTTTTCAACTCACAACAAGCAATGATCTCCTCCGGCGTCAATTTTATTGTGCTTAACGCCATCACGGCTATTTCAGTTTCTTCCCTGGTAAAAGGATTATTACAGCTATATACAAAAAGAGAATGCTTAACCTGCCATCTAGAAGAAGAACGATTGAAGTTGATCAAAACAAAACTATCCCTTGAATCGGAGATTCAAGACCGGAAACAGACAGAAGCGGCGTTGAAAAAAAGTGAGACTCTATCCAAACTGATCACCGAAAATACCAGTGCTTTTGTTTCCATCCATGATTCAAATACCAATTATATTTTTGCAAGCCCCTCCCATGAAGCACTGGGATTTAAGCCCGAAGAGCTCATTGGGCAATCCGGTTTTACATTGATGGTGGAAGAGGATATTGAACCCATATCGGCCCGCTTGGATGATGCTCAAAAAAGAAAAATATCCAAGGCTTTTCTCAATTACAGAATCAAAGATAAAAACGGTAAAATTCACTATTTCAGTGGTTCCTTTGATGCGGTGTTCAATCCGGACGGTTCCCTTAAAAAAATTATTTGTGTGGGAGAAGACCTCACTGAATTGAGAAAGGCACAGTCTGAAAAAGTAGAAGCCCTCTCCCTGGCGGCCAAAACCGAAAAGTTCGCTCTGGTGGGACAAATCGCAGGAAAAATGGCCCATGACTTTAATAATATCCTAGGGGTCATCATGGGCAATGCCGAACTTGCACTATTTGACTGTCCGGATGATCAGACAAGCAAAAGTCTGGAATTGATTTTCGAACAGACCATTCGCGGAAAAAACCTGACAAAGAATCTTGTTGCCTTTGCAAAGGACCAGGAACCTAAACAGGAATTCTTTTCCATTGACAAGAAAATGGAACTTGTCATAAAGCTGTTGAAAAAAGATCTGGAAGGTATCAATGTGATCAGGCAATACAATCGGGAAACACCTGAACTTCTGGCTGATCCCGGCATGATCGAGCATGCAATAGTAAATCTTGTTCAAAATTCAATTCACGCCACAAGCCTTGTCAAAAGACCGGAGATAATCCTCCGGACTTATCCTATGAATGAACGTATAATTTTAGAAATTGAGGACAACGGGTGCGGCATACCGC
Organism: Desulfobacteraceae bacterium; assembly: GCA_003353855.1. Classification (GTDB taxonomy): domain Bacteria; phylum Desulfobacterota; class Desulfobacteria; order Desulfobacterales; family Desulfobacteraceae; genus NBML01. The sequence continues at coordinate 7,866 of PIVS01000115.1, read as the reverse complement.
CCGAGGTGATCGGAAAAATTTTTGAACCTTCCTTTACACTGAAAGGCAGCAAAGATAAAACAGGTATGTACAAACCAGACATTAAGGGAACCGGTTACGGCATGTCAAATGTGACAAAGTATATTGAACAGCACAAAGGTAGTGTCTCGATTCATTCCGAACTTGAAAAAGGAACAAAAGTTGTCATAAACCTGCCTGTAATAAAAAAAGAATTAACCACTGAAGAAATAGAAAAAATTAAAAAAGAAACAATCTTTTTTGGGAAAAATATTCTGCTTGTGGAAGATGAGCAATCCATCTCAGATGTCCAGCACAGGATATTAACACATGAACCCTGCAGGCATAAGGTGGATGTTTCCAGTACCGGGCAAGATGCAATGGACTTGTTTGGCAAAAATGAATATGACTTTGTAAGTTTGGATTATGTTCTTCCTGAAAAATTTAACGGCATGGATGTATATCATCATATCCGGAAAACAGACAAAAACATTCCCATCCTTTTTATTTCCGGCAACCTGGAATTTATAGAGTCCATTAGAGATTTAAAGAAAAAAGATCCCTATATCGATCACCTGTCAAAGCCTTGTATGAATTTAGACTATTTGAACAGCATAAATAAGTTGCTTGGAAAATTGACCTCTTTGGCATCGTTACGCGTGTGCTGAGTGAGCGATAGCGAACGAACACAATGCGCTTGTCAGGCTTTATTGACAGGATCATCTACTTTTTCTCCATTTACCAACGGGATTTTGTAATCGGGAAGTTTTATAGCTATATCCCGGCTTCCGTGCACTCCTAAATCTTCTTTACTGCGTGTTCCAACAAAAGAAATTATTCTTTTGACAATTTTAAGGTTATCATCTGGATCTTCCGGCTCTAAGTATTGCAATCTTTTTAAGAAATCGTTGGTCGTTTTTAATGATAGGTGCATTGCGTTTCCTTTGTCATTCATAATACCAAGCTCCGAGCTCATTAAGCTTTTTTTCCATGGACCTGGTACCTCCTCAGATCTATAATCGGTCTATACGAATGGCGGGCGGGGTATTATGGCCCAATGATTGACAACCTCTTTCCACCCATGATACTTTCCCACCAAACCAGTGCAAAATGCAATGGTAGGCTGGGGAAGTCGATAAGGAGATCTCCCATGGCCATTGCAGGGCAGATAGCCGCCGAAACATCACAGGGGCCTGCCAGCCTCCAGCTAAATTTTATTGATACCCTTTACCAATTGTCTGAAACCTATATCCAAGATTATTTTAGGATTTAGGAGGGCTGATCATGGAGGGCGTCTACTTGGAAGCAACCCAGGCCCTTTGCGCCCCTTTTAAACAGAAAAACTCTTCACAGGAGAACCCATAATGAAAACCCATTTCAGAGCATTAACCATAGCGGGCTCGGACAGCGGCGGCGGCGCCGGTACCCAGGCAGATCTGAAAACCTTTTCCGCCCTGGGCTGCTTCGGCATGTCTGCTATCACCGCCCTCACTGCCCAGAACACCCGGGTGGTTACCGGTATTTTCCCGACCCCTCCGGAATTCATTGGACAGCAGATAGATGCCGTCATGGAGGATATTGGGGTGGATGCCGTAAAAATCGGCATGCTCCACTCTCCTGCTGTCATTGAGATGGTGGCCCAAAAACTTAGGGAGTGGAAATGCTCCAACATTGTGGTGGACCCCGTGATGATTTCAAAAAGCGGGGACAAGCTTCTCCAGGACGATGCGGTCCAGGCCCTGATAGAACTCCTCCTTCCCTTGGCCACCCTTATCACCCCCAATCTTCCAGAGGCTTCGGTGCTCCTGGGACGGCCCGTTGAGGATAAGAATGATATGGCCCAGGCAGCCAGGGATCTTGCCGAATTCGGATCTGCCAATGTGCTGGTAAAAGGGGGCCATCTGGTAGGAGAGGATAGCTGTGACCTGCTATATCAAAAAGAGAACAAATCCATGACAGAATTATTCGGTGAACGGATTAATACCCGCAATTCCCATGGCACCGGCTGCACCCTGTCTTCAGCCATTGCAGCAAATCTTGCCAAAGGGGTAGAACTGGAAAGAGCCGTAAAAAATGCCAAAGATTATATTATCGGGGCTCTTTTGGCAGGGGCAGATTATCAGATAGGTAAGGGCCACGGCCCGGTCCACCATTTTTACGATCTCTGGCCGAAACTTTAGGGAACCTCTTCACCTGATGGAGGGGTCTATTTTACGGCCAGGGCCCTTCAGGCAGGATTCAAACTGGAGGTTAAAAAAAGCAAAACCTATCCCTTTACCGGTTCCGGGGTAAGTTTCTTGAACCCGCCGTCTATTTTTTCTTTAATCTGTTTGTTTTTGAACATTCTCCAGTGAGTCATGGGAGCCCATAATTATAAATTTAGTTTTTCCAACTTGTAAAAGAGTATAATTCCATTGTAAAAGGGGGAAAAAAAGGAAAGTACCATGACCCGAAAAATTTTGATTATTGATGATGATATCAAATTGGTAAACCTGTTGTCGGAATATCTGGAAGAAAACAGTTTTAAAGTATCCTATGCACTTGAAGGCACCCATGCCGTGGAGGAGATAAAAGAGAAGACCCCGGATCTGATCATCCTGGATATCATGCTTCCGGGCAAAGACGGGCTTGAGGTGTTAAAAGACATCCGGAAGGATTATACCCTGCCTGTTATCATGTTAACGGCCAAGGGGGATGATACGGACAGGATTATCGGCCTGGAATTGGGTGCAGATGACTACCTGCCCAAACCCTTTAACCCAAGGGAGCTTCTGGCAAGGATCAAGGCGATTCTCCGGCGCCAGGACATTGTAACCTCAGATGATCCCGGGGAAAATCTTCTCATCCGGTACAAGGACTTGGTATTGAACCGGGCGGCCCACACCATTGAGGTAAACAAAAAAACCGTTGATTTGTCCACCACAGAGTTTAATATTCTGGAAGTATTGATGAAAAGCCCCAACACAGTCCTCAGCCGGGACCAGATCATGAACCTTTCCCAGGGAAGGAACTGCATGGTCTTTGACAGGAGTATCGATATCCACATCAGCAAACTGAGGGCCAAAATTGAATCAGATCCCGGATCACCCAAACGAATCAAAACCATCTGGGGAACCGGCTATATGTTTGTGGACCTTGCATGAAAATCAAACGCCTGTACCTAAAAATTCTCCTCTCCTTTTTCGGAATCCTTTTTATTACCCTGGCCCTGATCCTCATCCTGTTTATCACCATTGGAGGGAGATCCTTCCGGAATTATCTTGACAAAAATGCTTTCCCAAAACTTCAGATTTTCCAGGAAATAGTCCAGGAAAAAATTGATGACCATCCCTCCCTGCCCATTGAACAGAATTCAGACCTGAAAAAACAGCTGGAAACCTTTTCCAATCTCTTTGACATAAAAATCTGGATAAGTGATCCGGAAAAAGGGATTCTGATGAAATCATTTACTGAATCTGTAAATATTCCCCCAAAAGGATTTCACCGCCAGATTTATCATCAAAATGGAATCACCCTCTACCATTTTATCAGAAAATGGGCACAATATTATGCCATTGTCCCCATAAAAGCCAGGGGCACAGAATTGAGACTGCATCTCTATTATAGTACACAGCATCAGGATAGGCCCAAGGCGCTTTTCTTTTTTGGCATATTGATCATCGGCGGAGTGGTGGCTCTTTTAACCATTCCCCTTGCCCGGAGGATCACCCAACAAGTCAACCTGCTGAACCTGTCTGCCCTTGAATTTGCAAATGGCAACCTGTCATGCAGGACAAATATTAAAGGGTATGATGAAATTGCCAAGCTGGGTCATTCCTTTAATTTTATGGCAGACAAACTGGAAAAACTGATCCAGGGCAACAAGGATCTGACTGCCAATGTTTCCCATGAACTTCGAAGTCCCCTTACCAGAATCCGGGTGTCAAAAGAACTAATCATAGACAAACTGGACAGGCTGGATCAAGAAAGGGCCAGGACAGATATCCACCGGTATATCCAAAATATGGAAGCAGATATTCAAAGTCTGGATACCCTCATTGACCAAATACTCAAACTGTCTAAAATTGATTACCAGGAATCCCCACTCTCCCTGGAAAGCTTTGATTTTAAGGATTTTCTGACCGGGGAGCTGAAACAATACCATTCCCGGCTCCGGCAAAAAAACATCAGGCTTGAACAGGATATCCCGGCCCAGGTTCGGGTACGCCAGGACAAGTCCGTTCTAAAATCTGTTCTCTCGAACCTGTTGGACAATGCCTTAAAATACACACCGGAAAACGGAAAAATTTTAATCTGTACCCAACCGGTCCCAGGGAAGGAATTGGTTTTCACGGTGACCAATTCCTTCTTCTCCCTGGATGACAAAGAGCTTGAAATGATATTCAACCCCTTTTACAGGACCCTGGGAAATACTGCCCCCGGCTCGGGCCTGGGGCTGACCATTGCCCGAAAGCAGCTCAAACGGTCCAAGGGACAGATAACTGCCCGTAACACCAGGGGGGGGCTGACCTTTGAAATCAGCCTGTCCTGACCCCCATGTTGGAAGGAGGTTTCTTTACAATTGCTGAATCATCCGGAGTGATATATAAAATATGAAAACAAAAATCATCAGGGACTATATTGCCATCACCCTTGGCTGTTTTTTTCTTGCTGCCGGTGTATCGGTATTTTTAATTGATGCAAGGATAATCCCCGGCGGTGTCACAGGCCTTGCCATTTCCATCAACTATCTTACCCACAACGCCGTCAGCGTCGGGTTGATTATCTGGCTCATCAACCTGCCCTTGTACCTGTGGGGCTTAAAAATCCTTGGCAAACAATTTGGTTTCCGAACATTTTACGGGTTCACGGTCAGCTCTATCTTTATCGATCTTTTAAGGGGCAATATTCCGGGGTTGGAATTTATTCACCCCAAAAACCTCCCCGCTCTCCAGAACATGCTGCAAAATGATTTTCTCATATTTGTTATTGCAGGTGCAGTGCTTGTGGGAATCGGTCTTGGTATTGTGTTTAAGTTCAGGGGAACAACAGGCGGGGCTGATATTATTGCTGCAATCGGTCAGAAAAAACTGGGGCTGAAACCCGGGAATATCTTTATGTTCATGGATTTTTTTGTTGTCTCCCTTGGCGGCATGGTGATTCAATATATGCAGATATCACCCGACAAGCCAGCCATTACACTTGTGGTTTATTCCTTTATCCTGCTTTTTGGATCGGCAAAGCTTGTAGACACCATAATCGATGGGTTTAATTATGCCAATTCCGCTGTGATTATTTCCAATGAATATGAGGCCATTTCCGAGGCCATCATTGATAAACTCAGCCGGGGAGCAACCGCACTCCACGGCAGAGGACTTTATACAAAAAAGGAGCGGGAAATACTTTATACGATTGTGCTTAGAAAGGAGGTTTCTTTACTGATTGAGACGGTTAAGGAGATAGACCCCAACGCATTTATCATTGTCAACAATGTTCATGAGGTTTTGGGACAAGGATTCAGACCCAGATTATAAAGGGACAGCTGATTAAACTAAGAAAGCATATTTCACAGTACAAATATAAAAGCTACAGCCCCGGCAAATACTAAATATAAGAACCACCCCAAATCATAAGGAAACCTATCGCTGTTTATATTCATCACCTTTCCTCCCCTATCAATATATAAAAATAAAAGATTAAACCCTTGGAACCCCTGTTTCCGGAACTGAGGAGTTAATGGAAACAAGAATTATAAGCATGGGGTATGATCGTAAAAACAGTCTCAAGTTTTGTAAGTGAAAGTGAATTTCTGACATTTGTACCAACATTCCTGAGAACAAAAGGTTTTCCCTCTTTTTTGCTCCATTTAAGACCTTCCACCAGGGTTGCAACTCCGGATGAATCCATAAAAGAAACACGGGAAAAATCGACTATCACCTCTTTAACCTCTTTATTACAGGCCAAAAGCAGTTTGTCTCTAAAATTAGGGGAGACAAACATATCTATCTCACCTTGAAGTTCAATTACAGCAACATTTTCTTTTTTTCTGGTTATTATTGAAAGGCTCATGGATTTAATTCTCTTATCATTATCAATATTCTAATATACTTATTTTTTACTCTTACTCTTCTAAAGAGAGCAAATTTTATGCCACTATTAGAAAACAATGGATAAAAGAGCTATGGGGGCCTGAAAGACAGGCTTATCCTTAATCTGTTCTTTCCGGTGTCTCAAATTTGTTCAGGAACAGCTATAACCTTTTTTACACAAAATCATGGTATTTGTTGCCCATATATAGGAACTTACCTGTGAGGCCTAATAAGAAAAGGGCTGGAAATAAATTTCCAGCCCTTTTCTTATTAAAGACCCTTTAAAAACCGGTTTTTATTCTTCCCGATGTCGTGCCTGGGGACCTATAAGATTCCCAGCTGCTTTAAATGATCTTTTTTGGGGATACCATTTTCATCAAATTTCCGGGCCCGGTAATATTGGGACTTCATTTTCTCAAGGGGGACCACCTTTTTACCGGCATCGGATTCCCGTCCCCGGACCCTAAGGCGCAGGGGCAAAACATCGTCCTTGGAATCAATGCCTTCCCTTGTGTTCATAAGCCGTTCCAGAACATGAATTCGTTCCCCTGCCCGTAAAAACTCTTTTTTAGACAGACAAATACCTGTGGCTGCGTTCCACAGCCCCAGGTACAATGAGACATCGATAAGCTGGATGGCAAGATCGGGCAGGTACTGCATGAGCGCTGCCAACACAGGCTTGGGTGTGTATTTGGATAGGGGCGGCTCCAGAAGAAAGGCAAACATGGTGAACTGACAGGTCTGGAGGGAATTTATGCAGCAGGTAAGGTCTTCAAAAAACTTCACCCACTTGGCCTTGCCAAAGGCGGAATCCGCTTTCAACAAATCCAGGTAAACCTCCTGGGCCACCATATAGGCAGACAGATGGCAGGCTCCCCTATTGGCCACAGCATAGGCCAACCCCTGGCCAAATGATCCCCTTGGATCATAGGCAGCCATCTCAAGTCCCTTGACATGGATGGCAAATTCCCGGCCCCTGTACTTTTCAGACAATGCCCTGGTGCCCATGGCCATTTCAGCACCAAATCCCCTCATATATGCCATATCTTCCAGGGCCTGATCAACACCGGCTGCCTGCCCAAAGGCAAGATCGCTTTTTACAAGTCCCTTTGAGGTCGCCTCCATCACCCAGGCAAGGGTGCCCCCTGCGGAGATAGTATCGATTCCCAGACGACCGCAAAGCCTGTTCCATTGGGCAATGAGATCCAGATCGAAAATCCCCAGGCTGGTTCCCAAAAGCCCGATGGTTTCATACTCAGGAGCGGACATCTCTTCCCCTGCGAACGTTCCCTTGTGACCGCAGCGGATGGTACAAGGTTTACAGGTATGGTGGTCGGTATCATGCTCTCTTGCCATGGTTTCCCCAAACACCTTGACGGCGTCGGCATGTTGACCGTCCTGGAAATTGTTCACCGGTAAAATTGCCGCCCGGTTACAGGGTTCTACATTGGCACTGGTGCCGTAATTCCTATACCGGTCAGCACTAAGGGGATTCTGATTTATATATTGGGTGGCGGTTTTACACACTTTCTTAAATTTAACCGGGTCATGGGGCTTGATGGAAAAACTGCCGCCGGTTGCCACAATGGCCTTGAGATTTTTTGACCCCATGACAGCCCCGACCCCCCCCCGACCCAGGAACCTGTGACCCGCCGCCAGATTGGCAAATTTCACCCCATTTTCCCCGGCAGGCCCAATGACCAGAGACTTGGATAATTTTGTATCCAGAATTGACTGAACCTCGGGGAGCTCGTGTCCCCAGAGGGCGCTTGTACCCTTGCACTCAACCCACTGGTCTCGG
>PIVS01000600.1 GCA_003353855.1 Desulfobacteraceae bacterium | reverse complement strand
ATTCGGTCGATGAAAAGAATACCGTCCAAATGATCAATTTCATGCTGCATGATCACCGACATTATTCCGTCTGCATCAAATTCCAGCTGTTTGCCGTCTATATTCAGGGCTCTGACCGTGACCCTTTCGTATCGTTTAACATTGGCCCGATACTCCACAACACTCAGGCAGCCTTCATCTTCAGAAATAAAGCTGCCGTACGAGGCAATGATTTCAGGGTTGATCAATGCGGTGGTTTCTTTGGTGTCTTCCTTATATTCAGGATCCATGGCATGGGAATCATAGACAAGAATGCGTTTGTTAATTCCGATCTGGGGGGCAGCAAGGCCGACACCTGCATCGTGGAACATGGTTTCCCCCATATCTTTAACCAACTCTATAATCTCTTCATCTATGACTTCCACCGGAACAGAAGGCCGGGAAAGAGATTTTTCAGGATATTTTAAAATATTAAGTATGGCCATTTTTATTCAGGATTTCCTTTGCAATTTCAACATCTTTTTTGATCTGTCCGGATAATTCATCTATGGAAGAAAACTTTTTCTCATCCCTTAAGCGGGCCACCATGTTGATCCGGAGCCTTCTATCATAAAGATCATCGTTAAAGTAAAGAATATGAACTTCAATGGTGAACATCTGATCCCCGAAGGTGGGTGAGAAACCGATATTGGCCACACCAAAAAATGATCCCTTGACGGTTTCGACCTTGACGGCATAAACCCCAAGTTTTGGGCAAAGTTCATCATGGAGCTTAATATTGGCAGTGGGAAATCCAAGCTGGCTTCCGCCCCTTTTTCTTCCCCTGATGACCTTTCCTCTGATTTGATAATGCCGGCCCAGGTATTTCATGGCCTGGTCCACCTTACCCTCCATAACAATTTCCCTGATCCGTGTACTGGAGATTCGTTCAACCCCCGTATTTGTGTCATTGATCCATGGAGAGACAATGGTTTCAAATCCCAGTCGTTTCCCTTCTGATTCTAACAAAGCTATGTTTCCGGTCCGATTCTTTCCAAAGGAATAGTCCGCTCCTATAATGATCCCTTTCATTCCTATTTTATTCACAAGGATTTTCTCTATGAAGTCATGGGCAGTTATGGAGGCAAAGGCCTCGTCAAAGGGGATACAGATCAGTGCATCAATCCCGGATTGTTCAATCAGCTCTGTTTTTTGATCATGCCGGGTGATCAGGGGCGGGCTTGAAATCCCCAAAGCCCTTAACGGATGAGGTTCAAAAGTTATAGCAACAGCGGTGCCGCCGATTTCATCGGCTCTTTCTATTACCTGATGCAACAATGCCTGGTGGCCTTTATGGACGCCATCAAAGTTTCCTATAGTAGCAACAGCGTTTTTAAATGGGCTGTTAATTTGATCTAAATTTTCGATTAATTCCATGGGTACCTTTTTCAATTGGAATAATATAGTCTTGACAATTACCACAAACAAAGATATATAGCCTACCCATCGCTTTTAAGCAATCTTTAATTGCTTTCAAACGGGCGGTAAAAGATGTGCCGAAGTGGCGGAATTGGTAGACGCACCAGTTTCAGGGACTGGCGAGTGTATACTTGTGGGAGTTCGAATCTCCCCTTCGGCACCACTAACTATCTGAAATCATAAGAAAATTTAAGAATTTGGCGGGGATTGATGTTGTCCACAGGTTGTCCGGGGTGGACAACTCATATTTGCCTCTTTTTGGCCTGGTCAAAATCGATAATCTTACCTCTCATTTGAGCCATCATTTGGGATGCTCCAAAATCATCCTGTTCTCCAACCTGGCAGTATCGGTCAAACGCTTTATTGGTGTCATGTCCGGAAAAAGAGATCGCTTTTTTCTTGCCCATAGCTTTTCCAATAGCTGTTGTGCTGGAATGCCTTGTGCCGCCGTAAAGGTCAACATCTTCTATCCCTACTTTTTTACAAGCCCTTTTCCAGTTTGCCCACAAGACATTTGGGGAGAATGGTTTATTGGGGAACCTGGATGTCTCCGGGTGCCGGAAAAAAAGAGTCCCGTCAGTAGCAGGGGCTTTTCTCTTTATCTTTTTGAACTCTGATATATGGTAGTCCAACAGCCTGATGCTTACCACCTTGGGCCTGTTGTTTTTTTTGCTCTTGGATGGACGCCAGAACGTCATAAATCCGGACTCAAGGTCAATGTCCCCCTCTCTTAGCCGCCTGATATCCAGAGGGCGTATCCTGCCATAAGAACATAGCAAATCCACACCAAGGCAAATCTTGGGATTGGTTTTGTATGTTGCCTTTTTTAGCTGGCCAAGGACTTTTTCCCTATCCTCAATAGATATGAGTTTCCGAAAGCCCATTTCAATTGACAGCTTTGGAAACTTGGGAAATTGTGTAAGGTCTATCACCTCTTCCTCTTCATAAAGGAAATTTTTATAAAAGTCATGGAGCTGGCTGCAATGCCCTTCCTTGGTCTTGTCGGCCATAGGAATTTGTATCTCTTTCCCGTCTTCATCTTTAATGGTTTTTTTAAGGCTGTCCAAAAACTTATTAATATCCTTTTTCTTTATTTCTTTAACGTTTTTACCTTCAAAAAAAGCCGTGGCATTCCTTATGTATCTCTTGATATTGCCCATTTCAGATAGCTTTTGCTTTTCCTTGAACCTTATGTATTCCCTGCCCAGGTTGGCAAACCCAAGAGGGTTGGAGTACATATGGTCCCGGACATCCAATTTCCCAGAGGCTTTTTCATATCTCAACCCCATTAAAAACTGATAAGCCAGGTCATAATGCGGAAACCTTTTATTGATTTTTCTGCCGAACCGGACCCGGAATTTTCCGGACGCTGCCACCTGGGTATGAACCAGGCAAAAACAACCGCCCACCCTCCTGTTTTCATCGTGAACCATCTTGCCCTCACAGACAGAACATTTTTCATCTGTGCTGATATTTCCAGCCATA
>PIVS01000599.1 GCA_003353855.1 Desulfobacteraceae bacterium | reverse complement strand
AATTGACGACCATGCCATTGCAAAACGCCTTAGTATCAAGTATGTGGTGTAAAGGAAGCTTCCATGAAAACAAGTGATTATATCTATATATCAGGCAAGAGAGAAGAAAAACGGATTCCATCCCGGGTACTGGAAGAAATCATCCTTCAGCACATAAAAAGCGGTAACCGGCACTTAGAAATCGAGGCCTACGGCCAGCACGGAATCGGCGGCAGACTTTGGGATGCCGCAGAGAAAACCCATATCCGAATCTTGGGTCACTCGGGTCAGCGGACCGGCTCCCTGGGCAATGCCAATACCAAAATTGAGATCATGGGGCCTGCCTCTGACGACATCGGCTGGCTCAATGCTGGTGCTGAGATCATTGTCCATGGCAACGCTTCCAATGGCGCCATGAACGGGGCGGCCCAGGGGAAGGTCTATATTGGCGGGAATATAGGGGCTCGGGCCATGACCATGACCAAGTGCAACCCGCGATTTGAACCGCCGGAGCTCTGGGTTCTGGGAGGGGTTGGAGATTATTTTGGAGAATTCATGGCCGGCGGCATTGCCGTTGTCTGCGGCGTTGGATCAGACACAACAGAACAGGTACTCGGCCACAGGCCCCTGGTGGGCATGGTAGGCGGTACGGTATTCGTCCGGGGCAATGTGGATGAATTTTCCGAAAAAGATGCGAAAATCATTCCCATGTCCGACAAAAACTGGGAGTGGCTGGTCACAAACCTTAAAAACTTTCTGAATAAAATTAAAAAAGACAACCTTCTGGTCACCCTGTCCGACCGGTCGGCCTGGCAGGTCCTGACCAGTAAAACCCCCCAGGAAAAAGCCAGCGGCTCTGAAAGACCGTCCATGTCCTGGTTCAGAGGTCAGGTCTGGGACAAAGAGCTTGGCCGGGGAGGACTCATTGGTGATCTCCAGGAAACTCAAAAGGGGACCATTCCCCTCATCCCCAAGGCAGACCTGAGACGCTATGTACCTGTGTGGGAGCAGGGAAAATACACCTCTCCCTGCCAGGCATCCTGTCCCACAGGAATTCCGGTCCAGGACCGGTGGGCCATGGTTCGGGCGGATAATATTGACGAGGCCATCGCTATGGGCCTTGAATACACCCCCTTTCCGGCCACGGTGTGCGGATATTTGTGTCCCAGTCCCTGCATGGCTTCTTGTACCCGAAACCTGTCCACCATGACCCCCATTGATGTGAGGCTTCTGGGACGTGCCGGCAAGGATGTTCCCCCGCCCAAACCAGCCCAAAAGAGCAAAAAGAAAATTGCCGTTATCGGGGGTGGCCCCGGGGGAATTTCTGCGGCCTGGCATTTGACCTTAAAAGGTCATGCCGTTACGATTTTTGAAACCGGCAAAACCATCGGCGGAAAGATATCCTCTGCCATACCCGGCTCAAGAATCCCCGGCGAAACCCTGGACGCGGAACTTTCACGTGTGCAATCCCTGATCCCTGACATACGCCTGGAACAAAAAATTGATCACACCCAATTTTCCAAAATCAAATATGACTATGATTTCACCATTGTCGCAGCCGGTGCAAAAAGACCCCGCACCCTTCCCATACAGGGAATTGAAACGGCTGTTTATGCAAATGATTTTCTAGAAGCAGCCAAACTTTCCACCAAAAAGATTGGTAAAAAGATGGTGATCATAGGGGCGGGCAATGTGGGATGTGACGTGGCAACCGAAGCCCACCGATTAGGGGCAAGGCAAATCACCCTCATTGATGTCCAGAGACCTGCGGCATTTGGCAGGGAAAAAGAAGATGCTCAAAAATGCGGCGCCAAGTTCAGATGGCCCCTGTTCACCAAGGAAATCACCTCCAAGGGGGTGCGGCTTTTGGATGGTGAACTTTTGGCAGCAGATACCGTGGTCATCTCCATCGGAGATGTCCCTGACCTGAATTTTATCGGGGATGAACTGGCCATCGAAAACGGGTTTGTAATTGTGGATAAAAACGGCTGTACCTCTGATCCCCGGGTCTTTGCCACGGGAGATGTGGTGGAACCGGGCCTGATCACCGATGCCATTGGCGGAGGAAGAAACACAGCCCAGAGCATTGACCAGATCATTGCCGGGAAACGCCCCCATAGGGAGGAACTGCCTCCCATGATTGATAAAACCCGGATAACCCTTGAATATTATGACCCGAGAAAACAGGCAGATGAGCTGAGCCAATGCGGGGCAGACTGTGCCTCCTGCGGAAATTGCAGGGATTGCGGCATCTGTGTTGCCATCTGCCCGGAAACAGCCATTGAGCGAAGGGCCTTAGAATCCGGATTTGAATATATAGTGGATCCTGACAAATGCATTGGATGCGGATTCTGCAAAGGAGCATGCCCCTGCGGTATCTGGGTCCTGATTCCCAATACACCGGTATAGGAGGCCAAACACCTGTAAAACAAGGCGCCAGAAAAATTTGCTTTTTATATTGATATTGACCCTATTTCTGATTAGGTATAGCGCATTATGGAAGAAAAAAATAACCGGACATATGACGAATATATCCAGGCTCTGACCGACATCAGCCGTGCCATCACATCCGAGCTTTATATTGAAGACCTGTTAAAGCTCATTGTGATGGTCACGGCCAAGGTTACCGGTGTGGAAATCTGTTCCCTGTGGATTGTCAATGAAGAGGAAAAACCCCCGAAAATCCGACTCAAAGCCACCCAGTCCATTTCTCCAGCTTATATCAAGGACAGATCCCTGAATCTGGATGAAGGAGTGGTGGGTCATGTACTCACCCATAAAAAGCCGCTGATCCTCAAGGATATCCTGAACAGCAAACGGTTCAAGGAAAAAGAAATGGCCAAAAAGCTGGGCCTTGTCTCCATGGTGGGCATCCCCTTGAAAACCCAGGAAGAAAAAGTCATTGGGGTGCTCAATTGTTTCACTGCCGCGCCCCATGATTTTTCAG
>PIVS01001125.1 GCA_003353855.1 Desulfobacteraceae bacterium | reverse complement strand
GGGTGGCCGAGCGGGCCGGTGTGGATGCCCTGCCCATTGTGGCCCTGATCAGCTTTATTGTGGGACTTGTCATGGCATTCCAGGCAGCCATTCCCATGAAAATGTTCGGGGCGGAAATATATGTGGCCAATCTCATCGGTATTGCAACGGTGAGAGAATTGGGTCCTCTGATGACAGCCATTGTCCTGGCCGGCCGGTCTGCATCTGCTTTCGCCGCTGAAATAGGCACCATGAAAATAAATGAAGAGCTGGATGCACTAACCGTTATGGGAATGGACCCTGTAAAATTTTTAATCTTGCCCCGGGTGATCGCCTCGACCCTGATCACCCCGCTTTTGACCATATTTGCCAATCTGGTGGGGATTCTGGGCGGTGCCGTGGTCATTGTCTCCCTTGGTTATCCCCCCATAGCCTATTATAACCAGGTGGTCAATTTTGTGAGCTGGCAGGATTTTACCGGCGGTATTGTCAAGTGTTTTGTATTTGGTATCCTCATCGCCGCCACGGGCTGCATCCGGGGGTATCAAACCGCCAGGGGACCGTCTGCCGTAGGGGAGGCCACCACCCGGGCCGTGGTTTCCTCCATTGTTCTCATCGCCGTATTTGACGGTATTTTTTCCATTCTTTACTATTATATGGGCGTATGAAAGAAACAACTATCAAGGTTAGAAACCTTTATGCCGGCTATAACAACCAGGCCATCATGGAA
>PIVS01000598.1 GCA_003353855.1 Desulfobacteraceae bacterium | reverse complement strand
CCCACGAACCATTTGATCGGCATGCCGCGGATCAACCCCCAGCCTAACGGCCACATCAATAGTTTCGTCAAACTTGACATAACTTGAAGATACAGCGAGTTCCAAGGCGTCCAGTGGACCGTACTGGATAGTTCTATCTACCATGTTTTGTGCTTCTGTCTGTTTTTTACTCCGCTTTGGCATTTTCATCACTCTTTATACTTAAAGTTAAACTACTTCTATCCCCATACTTCGTGCGGTGCCTGCAATAATATTCACAGCGGCATCTATATCTGAGGCATTTAGATCTTCTTTTTTTAATTCTGCGATAGCTACAAGCTGATCACGGGTAACCTTCCCAACCTTGTTACGATTGGGCTCGGGAGATCCCTTTTTTAATTTTGCTGCTGCCAGCAACAATCTTGATGCAGGAGGTGTTTTTGTTATAAAACTGAATGATCTATCCTGATAAACGGTGATGACAACGGGAATGATAGAACCTGCGTCATTGGCAGTCTTTGCGTTAAAAGCCTTACAAAAATCCATGATATTCACACCATGCTGACCCAGGGCAGGCCCAATGGGTGGAGATGGATTGGCTTTCCCTGCTTCAACCTGAAGCTTTATTTGTGTCATTACTTTTTTTGCCATTTTAAATACTCCTGAAACTTAACTCTTAATAAAATTAGGTAAAACCAATCAAACCTTGGAGACCTGTATAAAATTCAATTCTACAGGGGTTGCCCTTCCGAAAATACTTACCAGCACCCTTACTTTTTCCTTGTCCGGGGATACATCCTCAACCGTACCATTGAAATTTGCAAATGGGCCGTCAACAACCCTGATTTCATCCCCGGGCTCAAAAAAGTACTTTGGCTGGGGTTTATCCTTGCCTTCCTGCATCTTATCAATAATACTCTGCGCTTCTCGTTCCGTAATTGGGGCGGGCTTATTTTTCCCTCCCAAAAAACCTGTAACTTTCTGGGTGGAACTAACGATATGCCATGTCTCGTTATCAAGATGCATTCGCACCAATATATACCCTGGGTAGAATTTACGTGAAGACTCTCTTCTTTTCCCGTCCACCAACTCGACCACATTCTCAGTCGGAATAAGAATATCCCCGAATTTTTCAGGATGTTTGGAAGCGTCAATCTTTTCTTCCAGCGCCACTTTTACTTTTTGCTCATGGCCAGAGTACACATGAACAACGTACCATTTTAGAGACATGCTATTTCCCTTAATCTATGTAAGGACAACCTGAACAAGCTTGGAAAGGCCATAGTCAAACACCCCAAGGAAAGCCGCCACAACAAAAACAAAAATAATAACCACTATGGTTGTTCCTGTAGTCTGCTTGCGCGTTGGCCAAGTGACCTTTTTCAACTCAACCTTGACTTCCCTGAAAAAATCGACTGCTTTTTGAAAAAAATTGGGCTCACCCGATTTCCCCTCCACAATTAATTTTTCCTGTTTCTGTTTCTGCAGTCCCATGGGTGCGGCCGGCTTGGACCCAGAAAAATTAGCGTCAGTATCAGTGCTTTCCCCCGAAACAACGTCTTTCTTTTTCTTTTCACCCAAGGGCTTCTTTTTCTGTATCCGTGACATATGACTCCTGGAGCTGCCTTTGACCCCGTCATTGAACAGAATCAAAGATTAAAAATATTTGGCAGGTCAGGAGGGAGTCGAACCCACAACCGCCGGATTTGGAGTCCGGAGCTCTGCCAATTGGAGCTACTGACCTGCAAACTTAAATTATTTTATCTTAGTCTCTTTATGCACCACATGTTTATTGCAGAACTTGCAGTATTTTTTAAACTCAATTTTATCCGGAGTTGACCGCTTGTTCTTTGTAGTTGTATAATTTCTTCTCTTGCAGTCTGTGCATGCAAGAGCAATATTTACTCTATCCACTGTTAAACCCCTTGGTGTTTATTCAACAATCTCACCGACAACACAGGCACCGACCGTACGGTCACCTTCCCCAATTACAAAACGGAACTCTTTTTCCATTGCAATGGGCGCTATCAGATCAACATTGATGGTTGCATTATCGCCAGGCATGATCATCTCCACACCTTCATCAAGCGTCAAAACGCCTGTAACATCAGTAGTACCGCAGCCGGAAATGCTGAACACATCTTCGACGGGCATAAGAAATGGTTTGTCCATATCCCTTCCAGGTTCCGGAACACAGGATTCCAAGACATCAAGCAGTTCAAATATCGGCTTTGCGCCGTCACTCATCTGGACAGCACCTGTAATCATATTCTTGATACAATCTGCATGGCCGGGACAATCCACATGGTCGTAATGACAATCAGCAGTCTCAGACTCCACATGGGCAGTTGCGATTGCAACAGCGCGCCCCCTCTCTTCGGGAGCTTTGTCAATCTCTTCAAACGGAACAAAGATGCCATCACCCTTCAGGGCGGCATGTTTAGCAATTGCCGCAGCAAGCATGGCTTTACCATGGTCAATATGACCAATGGCACCAATGTTTATATGGGCACCAATGTTTACATGCGACTTATTCCGTTCAAGTTTTTCCCCAACCATCTTCTTAATCCCCTAACAATTGCCTGGAGCCCATGACCAGAGTCGAACTGGTGAACCTCTTCCTTACCAAGGAAGCGCTCTACCAACTGAGCTACATGGGCTTACACAGCAATTCAAATTAACAAAATATAGCAGGGAGAACCAACGTGTGGAGCGGGAGACGAGATTCGAACTCGCGACATTCAGCTTGGAAGGCTGAAGCTCTACCAACTGAGCTACTCCCGCTAATCATTCATAATAGCCAATCAACCAAAAATCGACTATGTAGTAACGATCCCCTTCACACACAAGATCTCCTACACAATACTTTTGGTGGTGGGGGGAGGATTTGAACCTCCGAAGGCTGAGCCGTCAGATTTACAGTCTGATCCCTTTGACCACTCGGGAACCCCACCAAAGCATTT
>PIVS01000597.1 GCA_003353855.1 Desulfobacteraceae bacterium | reverse complement strand
GGCGCAATGAGCGGTATTTCAAGAAACCCTGAAGCAGCCGGTAAAATCCAGGTGAACATGCTGATCGGTCTTGCCATGATCGAGTCTCTTTGTATTTATGCACTTGTTGTATCTCTTATACTCATGTATGCCCATCCTGCTCTGAATGGCATTGTCGCTACAGTAGCCGGTCACTAAGTCATAGAACGAAAAAAGTTTTTACTTTAAGGGTGCAGGGCAATTATGCTCTGCACCTTTTTTGCTTTCACCGAGCGGTCAATGATTTTGCTTGCCTGGACCTGGTATAACTGATATGTTTTTGACGGCTTATGTCTCATTTGCCATGATTTCAATATAAATTGATTTTTGCTGGTGGGGAAGGTGAGTAATGAAAAACGAGTCGATAGAGTTTCAACTCATACCAGAGGGAAAAGAATCTAGTCCGAAGGTTCGCCAAATTTTTCGTATTCCCGTTTCTAAAGAAGATTCTGTTCAGGTTCTTATCCAACAAAAAAAATATTTGGTGTCCAATATCAGCCAGGGCGGAATTGGTATCAGCCCCGACAGTCAACTTGATCTGGAATCCAATGAAATTATAAGTGATTGTGAATTGATTCTGCCAAAGGTCAGGATTAGTGGATTATCCGGAAAGGTCGTCCATTGTTCATTTTCGGAGTTCGGCACCTTGCAGTATGGGGTGGAATGGCTAGGTCTTCAGGACAGCCAAAGGAAATCTTTAGATGAAATTCTTTTACAGATGAAGATCCGTGCCCTTGAAAAAAATGATCGCAACATGAGCAAGGTCTAAGAAATTAAAAATGACAAAGAAAAAAGATATAATGGACAAAATTCTCGGTCATGATGGCGAAGCGTTTGCGGGCCGGGCCCAGGAACTTGATTGTCTCATTTACCGAAGTGGTGATGGGATGAAAAAGAAAGAATCATCTGGCCGGGCAGAAGACTCCTGGAAAATTTCAAAAGACAATGTGTCGGTTGAACTCTGGGAAGGTAAGGCAAAGATTAAAGTGAGGGTATCCCCTGGAACCGGTCCCACCATTTCCATGAAACGGATTGCCAGTATTGTTGTTGATGCTATTCTTGAGGAATTGAAAAAGGAGGGATAGGGGTGATCATTATCTGTCCGAAGTGTGCCAGAAAACATAAAGTAAATCTGGACATTATTAAAGTACATATTGACTCTGGAAAAAATATTTCTGCAACCTGCAGATCCTGTAAATATAAATTCCCTGTATTGATGGACCAGATAATTGACAGCCCTGCTGTTGAAGAAGAGTACAGGGCCCAGGCCAGGAAAATTTGTGTGACCCTCAGCAAAGGGGGGGTGGGCAAGACAACCACCTGTGTTAATCTTGGTGCCGGGCTTGCCCTGGCAGGATATAAAGTGCTGCTGGTGGATACAGATACCCAGGGGCAGTCCTCCTATATTTTAGGCAAAAAACCCAAAGCTGGTTTAACAGAGCTTTTGACAAAGGAGCTGACCCCGGAGGAGTGCGTTGTCCAGGCTAGAAAAAATTTGTGGATTCTGGGCGGTGGAAAATCCCTTGCCGGGGTGAAAAGGATTATTGACAGGAAAAGTTTTGGCGCCGAATGGACCCTGTCTACAGCCATGAAACCCCTGGAACGCCAGTATGATTTCATTCTCCTTGATACTTCACCGGGCTGGGACCAACTCATCGTTAATGTTTTATTTTATGCCACGGAAGTATTGGTGCCGGTGGCCCTGGAAGTCATGCCATTGCACGGGCTTTCAGAATTCATGAAAAGCCTTGGTTCCATACAGACATATCGCAAAGAAATCAGTTTAAAATATATTGTACCCACTTTTTTGGATACTAGGATAAAAGGGCCGCAAGCACTGTATTCTGAACTTAAAAAATTATATCCGGAATATGTATGCTCTCCTATTAGATACAGTGAAAGTTTATCCGAGGCGCCTTCTTTTGGTAAATCAATTTTTGAATTTGCTCCTGGCTCAATTGCCTCGGTAGACTATCGTGAGCTTGTAAAAAAAGTGAGCATGAATGATAATGCATTTGAGTGATCAATAAATCTGAACGATGATAACTGTCTATTGCGAAGATGCATGGGAAACAAATAAATGGGCCTGAGATCACGAATTATCATAGTTGTAGTTTTTGCATGCAGTATCATTAATTTATTTTTGTGTTTTTATATCACCGAGCAGATTCGAACCCTTGAGCTGCAAAGTCTTCGTTTAAAAATTGATAAAGCTGCATATATGATGCGGCTTGTTAATGCCAGGCCGCTTTATAATGTGGATAAAGAGACATTACGGGTTAATCTGGATACCTTTTTTGATGATCAAAATATGAAAAGTATTGTGGTCCAGGAAGCTGATATTGATCTTGATGTCCAGCTTAAACGGGAATTTGAACCTGGTGGAATTGATATTCAAAAAAGTTTTTATATTTACCACAAGGGTCTTAAACTGGGCGTAATGAAGGTGGTTTACTCCACCAGTCTGATTGAGAAAAAACTGGCGGGATTTCGAACCCAAATGCTGTATTTTACCTTTACGGTAACCCTGGGTCTTGCCATTGTTCTTGTTCTTCTAATTAGCAAATTAATGCAGCCGGTGACCAAATTGGCACTGGCTGCATCGGAAATTGCCGCCGGGAATCTTGAAAAAGAAATTGAGCAAAACGGGATGGGAGAGGTGGGTGAACTTTCCCGTAACTTTGCATCCATGCGGGATGCGATTAAGGATAAAATAAATGATCTGGCTTTGACCAATAAAAATCTTGAAGATGAAATTCAATTAAAAGAAATAAATGAAAAGAAGATTCTTCATCAAAGCATGGTAATTTCTTCGGTAAATACATTTTTCCAAAAATCCATGCTGGCCCATTCTTATAAGGAAATTGCCGAATTGTTTATTCCCATTGCACTGGCAATTATTCCCAGCAGGTATTGTTTCATAGG
>PIVS01001124.1 GCA_003353855.1 Desulfobacteraceae bacterium | reverse complement strand
AATTACTTTCTCAAAGAAGCCCTTGCCCGCTACTACAATCGCAAATTTGAATTTATCGCCATTGTTCCTGATGTTTTGGAACAATACAATTATGACAATCTCATCGTCATCAACCCCCTCATTGAATCTTCCAAAGGAGAATGCCTTGAAAAAACCTCCTGCAGAATCAATGCAAATGATTTTATGTCAGCAGTATCCCAAAGCAAAAAAATCAAGTCATTGATCCGACAGATTTTACGACGACAGCCCAACCTGTACCTTTACATGTATGAGAGTCTGACCGAAATGACTCTTGACGAGATTCCCAATGTTTCCATCCTGGGACCGGACAAGCAGATTGCCCAAAAGACCAACAACAAAACCTTTCAGCTTACGGAACTTAAAGAAATTGTTCCCACAGTGGAGTTTAAAATCTGCAAAGGATACAATGAGCTGATCCGGACCACGGACAGTCTCTGGGAAAAATGGTCAGAGGGCATCTTTGTCACCAAAGAATACTCCGCCGCCGGGATCAACTCCATTGTGGCCGGCAGCAAAGAAGAGGTTGAAGATAAGTTTTTTGGGCAGGATCTCACCTATATCATTTCCAGATTCATCCCCCACACCCTGGACCCCACGGTTCTGGCAGTGGTGGCAAATAAAGAAGACATCTTTATTGCCGGAGTGGCTGACCAGCGGATTGAAAACGGCAACCGCTTCACAGGTTCTACCTA
>PIVS01000596.1 GCA_003353855.1 Desulfobacteraceae bacterium | reverse complement strand
CCGTGCTTGCCGGTTTGTTATCAGGGTGCTTCTTAGCAGCACAGGCATTTACTCCGGCAACTACCCAACTGTCTGAACGTAAAGCTGCAATAAAATTGTCAGCATAGGATCGGCAGTCTTCACCTCCGAAAAAGACATGCTGACTGGCAATTCCACGGTGCTGGCAGGATTTTTTAACCTGATTCAGCAGATAATTTTTGCCTTCCAATGAATTCTTGACTGAAAACGGTTTTCGTAGGATATCACCGTTGCCATTGCAAAACATAACAACGTGATCTTTTTTTGCATAATCCATTGGGATGCACATAACTTTGTTCCTGTCTCCTGCAGACTCAAAAAGACTAATAATTTTTTGACTTTGGTTACGATAAATGTTTCGTTTTCTCATGGGGTTCCCCTCCTTAAGTTCTTCGACTGCTTGATAGCAGATTGATATAGTAACTCTAACACCGATTTAAATCGGATGTTTATTATTAGGGGAGCCCCTCCTTTTTTCTATTGGTATTTTAAACTATAATTTAGCTGTATCGAATATAAATATTTAATACCAAAGAATAGAATCGTGAGTGCGTGTGAGCTCGCCTGAAGGCTCACACACACTCACGATATCTATTTCTTTCAACGTACCAATATAATGAGTGGATTATGATTTAAAATCAAAATTTTAAATTTCTGATATTGCCTGCTATAATTCCTTAGATTGTTTGCCGCGTTACAGAAAGATTAGTAATTAAAAGTAAGAATGGTTAAAAGTGAATTATGGCAAATTTATGGCAAAAAATCCCTGTAAAGCAACAAGGCTCTTAACGAATATCGCTAAGAGCCTTGTCATTAATGGTGGGCCGTCAGGGAGTCGAACCCGGGACCTACTGATTAAGAGTCAGTTGCTCTACCAGTTGAGCTAACGGCCCATTAATTAAACGCCAGGAAAGATAACAGTGATCTAAGCGGATGTCAATGGTTTTTTGTTTTTTTCTTGGGATCAATAAACCGGTTGACCTCTTAAAGACAGGTCTGGTATATTTGGTACTTTTAGGAATAGAATATCAGTACACAAATATATAAGGAAAAATCATATGGCAACTTCAAGGTCTAATATGCTGTTTAATGAGGCAAAAGTGCTTATCCCGGGTGGGGTGAACTCTCCTGTCAGGGCCTGCGGCTCTGTGGGTGGCCAGCCTGTTTTTGTTGAAAAGGGCGACAAGAGCCGCCTCTATGATGTGGATGGAAATGGCTATATAGATTATGT
Source organism: Desulfobacteraceae bacterium (assembly GCA_003353855.1). Taxonomy (GTDB): domain Bacteria; phylum Desulfobacterota; class Desulfobacteria; order Desulfobacterales; family Desulfobacteraceae; genus NBML01. The sequence goes on along the minus strand of PIVS01000596.1, from coordinate 1,709 downwards.
TCTTTCCTGGGGGCCGTTGATCCTTGGGCATCGGCCGCCCGAGGTGATCAAAGCCCTTGAAAAGGTGCTTGAGAACGGGACCAGTTTTGGTGCCCCAACTGCCCTGGAAACCGAACTGGCCCAGCTGGTGGTTGACATGGTGCCATCGGTGGATATGATCCGCATGGTCAATTCAGGCACTGAAGCCACCATGAGCGCCATTCGTCTGGCCCGGGGGTATACGGGCCGGGATGTTATTATCAAGTTTGACGGATGTTACCACGGCCATGCCGACACCTTGCTGGTGGCGGCCGGTTCCGGGGTGGCAACCCTTGGCATACCCGGAAGTCCTGGGATTCCGGACGCGGTAATTTCAAACACCCTGTCCCTGCCATACAATGATATTGAAGGGTTTGAAAAGCTCATGGCCCAAAAAGGAGACCAGGTTGCCGGGGTGATTATTGAACCGGTTGCCGGCAACATGGGCATGGTGCGCCCAAGGGAAGGTTTCCTTGAGAGCCTGCGGGAAAAGACAGCCCAACACGGATCTTTGCTTATCTTTGATGAAGTTATGACCGGATTTCGGGTTGGTAAAGGATCTGCCCAGGGGTATTTTAACATCACGCCGGATCTCTCTTGTTTTGGCAAAGTCATTGGGGGCGGGCTGCCTGTTGGTGCCTATGGGGGAAGAAAAGAGATCATGGATCAGATAGCGCCGGTGGGATCTGTCTACCAGGCAGGAACCCTGTCCGGTAACCCTTTGGCCATGGCTGCGGGAATTGCTACTTTGACGGTTCTTAAGGATGATGCTGTTTATGCTGAACTGGATAGAAAAACTCATCGCCTGATCCGGGGCTTGCAGGCGGCAGCCGATGATGCCAAAATCCCTATGAAGACCGCCCACATTGGGTCCATGGCAGGTTTTTTCTTTACGGACAAGGATGTATATAATTTTGAGGATGCCAAAACCTGTGATCTGGACCGGTTTGCAACATTCTACCAGGGTATGCTTGCCCGTGGGGTCTATCTGGCGCCTTCACAGTTCGAGGCTGGTTTTGTTTCTTTAGCCCATACAGATGAGGATATTGATACCACCATTGAGGCTGCTCGGGCGGTCATGGCAGATCTTTAATGGAGAAGGGGGAAATTAAAAAAATACACCTGGTTGCCGCCTGCGGAACCGGCATGGGAACCCTTGCCTGCATATTAAAGGAAATGGGGTACCAGGTAACAGGATCGGACCGGAATGTCTATCCGCCCATGAGCGATTTCCTGGCTGAAAAAGGGGTCAGGCTTTTTTCAGGATTTGATCCTGAAAACCTGGCCCATAAGCCGGATCTTGTTATAATCGGTAATGCCGTTTCCAGGGACAATCCCGAAGCAAAAGCCGTGGTTGATCAAAAGATTGCCTACTTGTCCATGCCCCAGGCTGTGAATCAGTTTATTGCCCGGGGAAAGAAGATTATCCTTGTTACCGGCACCCACGGCAAGACCACCACATCATCCATCATGGCCCACCTTCTTGAAGCAGCCGGGCTTTCCCCTTCTTTTCTGGTTGGGGGGATTTTAAAGGATTTTAATTCGAGCTTTCAGATCGGATCAGGCGAATACATGGTCATAGAAGGGGATGAATATGATACTGCTTTTTTTGATAAAGGCCCCAAGTTCATGCACTATGATCCCTATATCACCATCATGACCGGGGTGGAGTTTGATCATGCCGATATTTT
>PIVS01000595.1 GCA_003353855.1 Desulfobacteraceae bacterium | reverse complement strand
CCTTAAACCCGAGATCCAGGGGATAATGGGCTGTATCGATCAAAAGACCGGACCGAACCATCATCACCGTGACCACGGCCTTTCCCTTGTCCCAGGCAAGCCCCATGACATCCCGGTCTTTCATATCAGGGCATACCACCACCTGTTTTTCCATTATATTTTCAATGGCAAAAACAGCATCCCTCAGCTGGGCAGCTTTTTCAAATTCCTGTGAACCTGCGTGGACCTTCATTTCACTCTTCAGCCGGTTCACCACCTGCCGGGATTTCCCCCTTAAAAACAGGACGGCATCCTTTACCCTATTTTTATACTCTGATTCCAAAACCTCATTGCAGCAGAGACCCAGACAGGCCTTTATCTGATAGTTGAGACAGGGCCTGGACCTGTTTTTAAACTGGGTATTCGGGCATTTTCGAAGTTTAAAAACCTTTTGAATCTGTTTTAAGGTCCTGTTAACACTCAGGGAAGAGGAATAGGGTCCGAAATAAAGCGCATGGTCATTCTTGATTTTTCTTACCCGCTGGATAGCCGGATAGGTTTCATTCATATCAATGCGCAGCAATGGATAATTTTTTCCGTCCTTTAAAATCACATTGTATTTTGGATTGTGCTCCTTGATTAGGTTGGCTTCAAGGATAAAGGCTTCATGGTCCGATGCGGTGATGACCAGGTCAAAATCATTGATCATCTCAATGAGGACCGCAGTTTTCGTTCCAGGATGCTGCTTTGAGATAAAATAGGAGGACAGCCTTTTTTTAAGATCCTTGGCCTTGCCCACATATATAATTTTCCCGCGGGCATCTTTCATCAGGTATACCCCGGGGCTATGGGGGGACTGGCGATATCTTTCCTGGATAATCTGGTTCATCAATTATTCTTTATCTTGTTGAATTCTATGATTTTATCCCGGTATTGGGCAGCCTTTTCAAACTCCAGATTTTCAGCAGCCAGCTTCATTTTATACTCCATATCCCTAATTATCTCCCCAAGATCCACCTCTTCCCCCCCATAGGCCCTGATCTCTTCGTTGACAGCATCTGCTGTCTCCTGCTCCCGGTCTCCCATACCATAATCGATCCGGTTGATCTTTTTCTGGATGCTGGCCGGTATTATATTGTGGAGGGTATTATATTCCCTTTGAATTTCCCGGCGCCGGTCGGTTTCACCCAGGGCTTTTTTCATGGAACCTGTCTCTTTTTCAGCATACATGATCACCCTGCCAAACACATTTCTTGCCGCCCGGCCAAATATCTGGATAAAGGAGCGAAAGGATCGCAAAAAACCTTCCTTATCAGCATCCAGAATGGCCACCAGAGAAACTTCGGGAATATCCAGCCCTTCCCTGAGCAGATTGATCCCGATTAGCACATCAAACAGCCCCCGGCGAAGATCCTGAATAATATCAATTCTTTCCATGGTCCCGATATCGGAATGCAGATATTTAACCTTGACACCCAGATCTTCGTAGTAATCGGTAAGATCCTCTGCCATACGCTTTGTCAGGGTGGTGACCAGCACCCGTTCCCGGGCTTCCACCCTTTTAATGATCTCTTCATAGAGGTCATCCACCTGGGTCTTGGCACTCCGGATCTCTATTTCAGGATCCAGAAGACCTGTGGGACGGACAATCTGTTCTGCCACCCGTGCCCCGGCCCTTTCCATTTCATAATCCGCCGGCGTGGCTGAAACATAAATAACCTGGGGTACAAGGGCCCTGAATTCTTCAAATCGAAGGGGCCGGTTATCCTTGGCCGAGGGGAGTCTGAACCCGTGTTCCACAAGGGTGGTTTTTCTGGACCGGTCGGCCTTGTACATGGCCCCCAGCTGGGATACGGAAATATGACTTTCGTCAAAAAAGAGCAAAAAACCGTCATCGATATAGTCCAGCAGTGTGGGGGGCGGTTCCCCGGGGGCACGTCCCGTGAGGTGGCGGGAATAATTTTCAATGCCGTTGCAATATCCTATTTCATTGAGCATTTCAATATCATACTGGGTTCTCTCCTCCAGGCGCTGAGCCTCCACCAGGCGATTTTCATTTCTTAAAACTTCCAACCGCTGTTTCAGCTCAACAATAATACTTTCCACAGCTTTGTTCCGGGTCTGTTTTTTGGTCACATAATGGGAGGCAGGATAAATCACCATCTGATCATAGGATTTGAGGACATCCCCTTTCAGGGGATCTATTTCCGAGATTTCTTCGATCATATCCCCGAAAAAATCGATGCGCACGGCCTTGTCCTCTTCATAGGCCGGAAAAATTTCCAGCCTGTCCCCCCGGACCCGGAAGACCCCCCTGTGAAAATCCATATCATTCCTTGTATACTGAATCTCCACAAACCGGGCAATGATATCCTCCCTTGAAATTTCCATATCCCGGATCAGGGTGACCCGCAGGTCCAGATAATCTTCCGGTGCCCCCAAACCGTAAATGCAGGAAACAGAGGCCACCACAATCACGTCCTTTCTGGCAAGCACCGACCGGGTGGCCGAGTGACGCATCTTGTCGATTACCTCGTTAATGGAGGAGTCCTTCTGAATATAGGTATCACTGGAGGGAATATAGGCTTCGGGCTGGTAATAATCATAATAACTGACAAAATACTCCACACAATTGTCAGGAAACAGGGTTTTAAACTCATTGTAAAGCTGGGCAGCCAGGGTCTTGTTGGGGGCAATGATCAGGCTGGGTTTTTCAACCTGCTGGATGACATTGGCCATGGTAAATGTTTTACCAGATCCTGTAACCCCCAGGAGCACCTGGTGTTTCTCATTTTCCAGAACACCCTTTGTCAGGTATTCAATGGCAGCCGGCTGATCCCCGGTGGGTGAAAACTCCGATACCAGATTAAATAGGCTCATTTTTTATTTTATCCCCTGTTCTGATTGAATTCAACGCACCCATTCAATTTAAGTACTTATTTCCTGTTGTCTATTTCTTATTATTAAGGCAGATTTGAGG
>PIVS01000594.1 GCA_003353855.1 Desulfobacteraceae bacterium | reverse complement strand
TCACCGGACATGGGATAATTTTTAAACATCAGATCCCTGGCCTTAATGGTGATAAACCTCGGGGAAAGAGGCCTTCCCACGGCATTGGCAGGACATTGATCCGAACATCTGCCGCAATCGGCGCAGGAATAAAAATCCAGCATATGCTTCCAGGTAAAATCTTCCAGTTTTTTAACACCAAAGGATTCCAGATTATCCAGTTCTTCATCTTTAATCCCGTGTTGCACCGGCTTGACATTACCCTTTTCAACCCGCATGAAAAAGACATTAAAAAGAGAAGTGATGACATGGAAATGCTTACCCATGGGCAAAAAGCAGAGGAAAAAGAAAAAGGACAGGTCGTGGACAAAATAACTGAAGATATGGAGTCCCTGGAGAAATCCCTGGGAGGCCGACGCGAGCATGCCCTTGAAAATCCAGACAAGGGAAAAAGGTGCCAGAAAATGTTCCTGACCCGTATGCTGGAAGGCATAGGCCAGTTCCGAGGCCTCGAACAAACTTTCAGATATCATCAGGGTCGAAATGATACCCAGTACAAACACGGCTTCCGCCGTATGATCCTTCCCGTATTTTTCAGGAACTGCATATCTTTTGGGTTTATAGATCCCCCTGCGGATGGCTGCAATAATACAGGCAAGCAATACAAAGGTGGCTGCATAATCTTTTATAAAATTGTAAACATCACCGAACAAACCGCCAAATCCGGGTAAAACAAAGCCATCGGAGAGTCCAAGAATCACCAGGGAGGTGGATCTAATGGATAAAATCAAAAAGCCTGCAAAAATAACGATGTGCAAAACGCCGGCCAGCATATATCTTGGCTGCCGGAGCTGACCCAGCCAGATAACAACAAGATTTATTATGCGCTGGTCAATCCTGTCGAACCTGTTATCCGGCGCAGCCCTTACAAGGGGAGCGATTCTCCGTGCCATGATATAAGCAAAACAGCCGATGCCGATAATCGGCAAAATGAACGTAAGAATGGCGGTCGGGAAAAACCCGAACAATTTATAACTCGCCGGACCAATGATGGATGACATTATTACCTCCCAATAGTTCTTTACAAAATGAATACAAACTCAATAGATTTAATAAACATGACCAATACCGTCAAGCAAAAAGCCTTATTCAATAAAATTTTTCCATTTATCTACTATATCTTATTTATTCTCCCCTGACACCGGCCAAATAAAGATCCACAAGGGGATCTGCCATGGCAACCAAATCATACCTGCCATCGGCGGAAACCCAGGTAGAGATGACCCCTTCCACAGCCCCCAGAATAAAGCGTTTTACAAGCCCGACAAAAAGATCCTGGCGCATGGCGCCTTCAACCTGGCCCTGCTCAATGATATCCGACAGCAGATCCAGATACATTTTTGAAATGTCCTTTATCTGATACTCGATGTCACGCAGGTACCGGACCTCGGACTGAAAAATAATTGCCATGTTTCTATCATTTTGAAACTCCTCCAGATGGCACCTTATTAAATTTCTAAGCTTTGTTTCAGCATTCCGGCCGTTTTCAACCGCTGCATTCATTTTATCAAATACATCCTGGGTTTTAAAATTGATGAATTGATAAAGAATATCATCCTTATTTTTAAAATACAGATACAAGGTACCATCAGCAACCCCTGCTTTTGCAGCTATCTGGGATATAGTGGCTTTATGAAATCCGAATTCAGCAAACACGGCGCCGGCACTATTCAGTATTTTATGATATTTTTCCGATTTATTTTTTTGCAACCTTATGTCACCTCTCCTGACTCAAATGAATAATAATTCATTATCTAACAAAAGAATTTACCAAATGTCAAGGCCATAATGTTTTCCATATAAAAAGAAAAATTCACCTGTTTTTACATGGACTTATAAAAGTGATGATTTTTCTGTATACTAAAATACACAATGATTTTATAAAAAAATCTTATGAATCATAATTCATTATTGAAAAATTCTTGATTTTCACACCCTTTCATGACAAAACGAAGGATACACTGAGACTTTACCGCAAAAAAATTCCAGGAGATATATATGACCACTTCAAATAATTATTCACAAACCTTTGAAACTGCCCTTGACTACGGCAGACCCCCAAACATAAAAAAACTATTTCCCAATTCAAAAGCCCTTATTGTCAGCGGAAAATACATTGACCGGGCCATGTTAAAAAAAGGCCAATGCATGACCATTGCCGCAAATGCCAGGAGCTCCTTTGTCCTGAGGGGAACCCTGGCTGCCGCACAGAAAGCCAATGCAGCCATCATCATCGAAATTGCAAGATCAGAGGGCGGTACCAATGCATATTGCCCTGTAAGCCTGTGGAATATGGCCAGACAGACCGATGCCATAATGAACGAATTGGAAATTACAATACCAGTGGCCATCCATGCAGATCACTTCGGCATAAAAAAAACCGAGGACATTGAACCGGCAAAAGCTGAGATTGAGTCCCTGTTTGATGCCGGGATCACCTCCATTGCCATTGATGCATCCCATATGCCCGACGATCAGAACCTGCTGGCAAATATCGAACTAAATCCATTTGTACCCGATTGGGCCGGCCTAGAAACAGAGGTGGGAGAAATCAAGGGAACTCTGGGGCTTTCCACAGATGAAGAGGCATTATTTCTCATCAGGGGACTCAATGCCCATGAGATCTTCCCGGACTGGATTGCATTGAACAACGGCACCACCCACGGCATTGAACAAAGCGGTACCGGCATAGACGTAGAACTCACAGCCCAGATCCATGAAGCCCTGTCACCCTACGGAGTATCCGGCGCACAGCACGGAACCTCGGGTAATGATTCCGACAGACTGCGGGCAATTGCATCTAAAACCCACACCACCAAAGCCAATGTAGCAACAGCCCTTCAGATGATTTCCTGGGGCATTAAAGTCAATGAATACGGAAATGCCATTCTGGACGACAAGGGCAATTTTATCAAACAAAAGGAT
>PIVS01001123.1 GCA_003353855.1 Desulfobacteraceae bacterium | reverse complement strand
GTATCTGCGCAGTACTGGGCCTTGAAGAGCATGATTATCTTTTTGCCCGCAATTGTTTGATCCATAAAGATCTTGTCGTATATAATGGCACCCTGTTCCAGGTCCTTTCCCTACCACCAGGGGAAGCTCAAGGGCGGCAAGTTTGCCCTGCCTTTTTAACGGCAGGCATCCATGGAGCTGCCATTCAATCAGGCACTGACATACCCGGATCGGAAGATAGGAGTTTCGTTTGTACGCATGCTCGTTCCTCCTGACAACTAACGTAGGATCTATTCCGATGGAATCTCTCAGCCACTGGTGACACACCTCTGAGGAATGGTGATGTATCCTTCTCTCATCCGCATACAGTAGAAGTTTTTGATACAACCTCTGGTATGATTTGATGGTTCCTGAAGCATAACCGAGTCGTTCAAGTTCCCCGATGACCGCTTTGCTCAATTTTCTGATGGTTGCTCTTTCCATATCTTTCTCCTTTGAAATGGTTTCAAGGATAATATTATGGAAAGTGATTATGCGCTATTATTTGAATTGAAAAGGCATTACCTTCATTACTTTACATAAGTGAACACTTCACATAATTGCCCTTATGGAAAGCTTTACATAATGGGAAGAGTTATCTGGCTAAATGTATCGCCTTTGCTGTAACCCAGGCTGGAATAAAAACGCTTTTTACCACTGCCATGGATATGATCAATCATTTGATAGCAGCAAAAAATGA
>PIVS01001122.1 GCA_003353855.1 Desulfobacteraceae bacterium | reverse complement strand
TTTCTAGTGAAGTTCAATGCAAAAAAGTGTGACTTTTAGTGCTTTTTGGATAAGAAATAACTTCAAGTTGTGGCTTTTTCTCTTTTTGATACTTTATCAGTAAATCTTTCAAGCAAGTTTTGGTGTAATTTGGTTTTATTTATTAGCAAACATTTGTACGTTTTATGTGTATTATTTGTAAAGCTAACAGCCAGCCGCGCAAGGATTAATTGATTTATTAAACAAATACGATTGGATTTTACAGGGACGGATAAAACAAGAACTTCTGACCGGATTATTTTATCAAAGATTGATTCATCTAAAATTCGAGATTAGATTGATTAAAAACCAGATTTCCAAAGATTTCCCACGCTGTTTGATTTAGAAAAGATTGGTAAAATAAATAAAACCAAGGAACAGCAGTATTTCAATTAGGTTTTGTATGTTTGTGATACATAATCATTTACACAGCACAACACGCAAATAAAAAACATAGCGGGTTCATACTTTTTTTGTAAAGACAGAATGTAAAATTAACTATATTGCGATATGAAAAGACAATGCAAATTAACGCTACGATTTATTATTTGAATCGTTGTGCAGTATAATCTCTCTAAAATTTTCTAGTGAAGTTCAATGCAAAAAAGTGTGACTTTTAGTGCTTTTTGGATAAGAAATAACTTCAAGTTGTGGCTTTTTCTCTTTTTGATACTTTATCAGTAAATCTTTCAAGCAAGTT
>PIVS01000593.1 GCA_003353855.1 Desulfobacteraceae bacterium | reverse complement strand
GCAGCCGTTTTTTGAGTAACTTGAATGCCAAAACGCTCTGCGACCTTTGCAATAAACTTTACCAATAATGGTGCCGCTTCTTCAGTAAGTTCTTTTGTCGTTATAAATTCTGCAGCCTCGGAAATTGATTTTGAAAGGGCAGATCTGATGGCAAAATAACCTGTTTCCGCGCCATCATCTGACTCATTTTTTCCACCCAGGGCAAAGACTTCCAAGCAGGCCATTTTAGTTTCAATAGCACTGATCGACTCTCCTTCACTTCTTGCAACATCGGCTATTGAACGTAGCATTATGGATGTTGAAATGGGTAACTCGACAGCAATGGCGGTAACACCCAGTAGGCCTCCAAGACCGCCACTGAAAGCCACGCCAAGCTTATGCCAAACATTTGATGATTCTTCACCGGGTATATCTTTCATCGTAAAAACAGCAATTTGAGAGGCTTTCATCAATGCTGTTTGCGTAATCTTGCCTATGTTTTTATTCCAACTATCGGGTAATAGCGCAAATCCTTTTTCAATTGGAGACCCAATGAAATTTGTTATCTTTGCAGCCAGCCCGGGGTTTTCCAACAAGCTTTTTGCTACTTGGAGTTCCTTTTGGGCCATTTCAGATATGCTCAACTTTTTACCCCCATGTTCTGGTTAGATTTACAGTTAATCTGGTACTGACCCCATTCCAGACGGCTGGTCCGCTTATAAAAATAATAAACAAATCCGGATATCATACAGTTTAACTAATCCAATTCTGATTCTATTTCATCAAATATATCCTCAATATTGTACAGAAGTTTGTCAGCCTGGGCGAGATTCCAGTCGGCAATATTTTCTTGAATAGTTTTATGCAGGTTCCGTAGTTTATCTCCATGCCGGAGGAGCGCTTGTCTGAGGGGTGTTCCATCAAAATGATAAAGAAATTGATCCAATTGCCCCGCCAGTTCGTAGAGAGAGGGATTCCGGCTCGCCAGACTCGAATCCAAATGTCTCAAATAGCGAGCTATCTTGGGGTAAGTCCCTTCCAGATCATTTTCATAATAAGAACGTACAATAACCGTCAGCTGCATGTTTTTGCTCATGGTTAACCTCTTTTTAATTGGTGTCCATAGAAGATCAAATTCGAGCAAACCTGTCAAGACTAAGATGGAGTGTCCACTTTGATAAAAGGGTATTCTAAATGGGAAGGCATTGATTTTTGCCGTGGCATTCTTTGGGCCAGGCAGATCCGGGCATCCGCCCATTGACCATCAGCCTATAAAAGACGGGTGGTCAATGGACAAGGTGCTTTTAGGCATGCTTTGAAATGGACATCTGCTGGGATCGTACCCAGGTGTTTTGCAATAGCTTGAAAATGTCTTTTGGCATATCCGAGGGCAGATCCACAAAGGAAAAATTCTGGTTGATGTCAACGCTTTTGATGTATTTGCTGTCAAGGCCAGCTTCGTTTGAAATGGCCCCTACAATATCCCCGGCCCGAACCCCATGGGTTCGGCCCACCTCAATGCGATACCGGTCCATCCCTTTTATCAGGGGTCTGGCAGGAATTGGCTGTGACAGTATTTTTTGTTTGGCTTTTTGCTTTTTCGGGGCATAATCATCCACGGGCTGGGCTTTTTTTGCAGCCAGAGGTTTTTTGTCAGGCTGGGGCTTTTTTCTGGAGAACTCCTCCCGGTTGCGCAGGTTTTGCCTGGCCGGTTTTGCTTTAAGGGCTGTTTTTTTATTTTCCTTATGGGCCGGCAGCAGAAAAGGTTTGTCCCCATGGGCCAGTTTTGCAAGAGCGGCAGCAACCTGGGGAACCGGGATGTCCTGATCAAGGGCATAGGATTCAATCATTTCCTGGAAAATGTTTAAATCCTGTGATTCCAGGGTCTGGGTAATGGATTGTTTAAAGTCATCCACCCGCTTTTTGTTGATGGCCTTGTTGGAGGGCAGGGAAATTTCCTTGATGGTTCGTTTGGTGGTCCTTTCCAAAACCTTGAGCATCCAACGTTCATTCCGGTTCACAAACAGGATGGCTTCCCCTGTTCTGCCTGCTCTGCCGGTTCTGCCTATTCTGTGGACATAGGGCTCTGCCTTGGAGGGCATGTCATAATTGATTACATGGGAGATCCTGTCCACATCCAGGCCCCGGGCAGCCACATCCGTGGCCACCAGGATATCGATATGCCCGCTTTTCAGCCGGTTAACCGTCCGTTCCCTGGCATTCTGGGCAATATCCCCGTTTAATGCCTCCACTTTGAATCCTCTGTCCTCAAGGCTTTTTGCCACCTCAAGGGTGGAGGTTTTGGTTTTGACAAACACGATGACTCCGTCAAAGGTTGTTGCTTCCAGTATCCTGATCAGAGCCTGGGCTTTCTTGGCCCCGGCCACCATCCAGTACTGCTGGTTGATGGTATCCACCCCTGTTGAGTCCGGTTTGATCATGATCTCCTTGGGGGTTGTCAGGTATTTTTGGGCAATATTCCGGATGGGTCTTGGCATGGTGGCTGAAAATAGAGCCGTCTGTGAATTCTTGGGTGTTTGTTCCAGAATCCATTCCACATCATCAATAAAGCCCATGTGAAGCATTTCATCGGCCTCATCCAGAACCATACAGGAAAGATCGGCAAAGGAAACGGTTTTTCTTCGCATATGATCCATGAGCCTGCCGGGTGTCCCCACGACCACGTGGACGCCCCGCTTGAGTTGTCTCAGCTGGATCTCGTAACTCTGGCCTCCGTATACGGATAATACGTTCAGTCCTTTCATCTTGGATCCATAGGTTTTAAAGGACTCAGCCACCTGGATGGCCAGCTCCCGGGTGGGGGTCAGCACCAGCACCTGGGGGCGTTTATTGTTAAGATCAATTCGGGACAATAGGGGTAATGCAAAGGCGGCGGTCTTGCCGGTACCGGTCCTGGCCTGGCCTATCATATCCTTTCCCTGGATGAGATGGGGAATGGTTGCGGCCTGGATGGGTGTGGGTGTGGTATAGCC
>PIVS01000592.1 GCA_003353855.1 Desulfobacteraceae bacterium | reverse complement strand
TCTGGCCCCGTCATAGATGACCGTCCGCCCCTTATAGGTGAACCATGAATATTGATAGGCCTCCTGCCAGCAAAAAAGATTTGAAAAATTAAATTCGCAGGACTCGGGGTTGAACTGATCGATAAAAGAGCGAACCAACTCCTGGTCCTCCAGTTTAAAACGACAGGGCGTCGGAAAGGCTATAAACTGCTCTGGGTCACACTCAACTTCTTCGCATCTGGCTTTCATTAGTTTTTGTCCTTTAATTTTAACGGGACATGTCCTTCAAGCAACTCAAACCCAAGTTTTTCATAGAAACCCGCGGTGCCGGGTTGGGCAATCAGACCGATCCAGTCCACGCCGTTTTTCTTTAACCCGGTGATCAGTATTTGAATAATCTTTTCCCCAACCCCCCTGCCCTGAAATTTTTTCAGAACAGCAACATCCTGAATATAAGCATCACTTGCCAGATCGGAAAGGGCTCTTCCCATGCCGATCATTTTTTTATTTACAAAAGCCCCTGCGAAAAGGGCTGAATCCGCCACAATTTTATGTAAAAATTCAGGTGCATCCCCATGGCTGTCCTTCCACCACCCCGCATCCTTGTAAAGTGAAACAAGGGCATCTAAGGGCGCAGTTTTGATCAACCTTATCTCTATCTCCCCTTGCGGTTCTTCATTGATATCCATTGCAATCACGCCTCTTTCATCAGTTTTTGAGCAAAATGGGGCAACACAAAAGCGGCTTTGTGTATTTGCGTGGTATAATATTTCAGCTGATCCTGGAGGGGTTGGGAAATTATGCGGGCCGGCGTTAAAAGTTCCGGCCCTAAAGACCCCATGCAGATCCCGATACTGCCGCCGGGATATGTGGGCACACAAATATTGGCATAGGCCTGGATCGGGAACAATCCCCTGGTAATGCGAGCAAGGGTGACCACCCATTCCTGGTGCATAAAAATAGATTCCCCCTGGGTTGCAATGATGCCGCAGGGCTTTAATGCGTTTTTAAGCCCCTTATAAAAGGATTTTTGGAACAGCGCCTCCCCGGGGCCAATGGGATCCGATGAATCCACAATAATGACATCATAGGCATTGGTTTTATTTTTGACAAAACCATTGCCTTCACCAATATGGACTGTCACCCTGGGATCATCAAATCCACAGGCAAGTCCGGGCAAAAATTTTTTTGAAACTGCAATCACCGCTTCATCAATTTCACAAAAATCAATCTTCTCAACTTGGGTATGGCGATTGATTTCCCTTAAAACACCACCGTCTCCTCCTCCGATAACCAAAATATTTTTGGGCTCGGGATGAGAAAACAAAGGGAGATGGGCCATCATTTCCTGGTAGGTAAATTCATCAAATTCAGTGAGCTGAATGATGCCGTCCAGCACCAGCATCTTACCATGATGCCTTGTCTGGTACAGATCAATTTGCTGGAATTTGCTTTTCCCACTGTAAAGGGTTTCCTTGATTTCAAGGGAGAGGGCAACCCCGGGCCACATGGGACAGATTTCTGAAAACCAGCCGTTTTTAAGATTCATTATTGCCTCAGGGAAATCTGCATTTTATAGTGATTCCCCTTAAAAAAGGACATGGCAAACTCCGCCACTTCACGGGGTTCGTAAAACTTACATGAAAAAATATCCAGGTATGCAGTATTGGTTGCATTGGCAAAATGACCCGAGATAAGGGAGGTTTCAATAAGCTGAGTCATGGAGAATCCCTTTACTTTTTCATCCTCTCCAAAATGGACCACCTGGCAATCTCCATACCGTTTCATCTCGATCAGTCCACAAAGATCCACCACAAATTTTTCAATCATATTAGCATCCCGGATAATCTTTGGTGCGCAATCATAGATATCCACCGAGGTTACCACCCCCCATGGGTCTTTTTTATCATAGGCCTTTTTCCAGGAAATGGGCAATGTATTCCGGTCTTTAATTGTATCGCCAATATTTTTTGTTTCTGACCTGGATTCTGATGGATGGGAAATAATACCCCGGTTCTGATCCGAAGAAATAACCACCCGGCCCGATCCAAAGGATTTTTCCATGGAATGGATGGCAGCATCCAGATTGATATTATCTCCGCAGGTAAAAATATCCACGGCAGCATAATCATGTTCCGGCCAGGCATGCACTGTAAAATGGGATTCTGCAATTATCACCACCCCGCTCACACCCTGGGGCTCAAACTTATGAAAAGAAGAACTGATAATGGTGGCACCACTGTCATCAGCACCCTTGAGCAAGGCTTTTTCCACGGCATCGCGGCTGAGCAGGATACCCTGCCCGCAATCATAGTATTCAATTGTAAGCTGTCTGCCCAGTGCAAAAACAGGGCTCTGGGAATCAACAGAAGGTTTAATATTTTTATCAAGCATTAACGCTATCTCCAAAATGAAATAAAAATATCTTAATGCTCCCCTGCCTATGGCAACAGGATAAGCTGAAGACGTAAATTTTCTACTAAGTTAAGAACCTTTGAGAATTAATCAATGGTTTCCAGGGGAGAAATTAATATATCTCCATGATTGAAATAAACCGTTGTTCCTCTGTTTTAAAAGGCATATTCCTTTCTTCCAGACGTTTGATCATTCCAGGGGCATTAAACCGGACATAGGGATTCACCAATAACTCATCAGCCAGGGTTGAAACAACCAGTCCTGGATCATATTTTTGAATATAGCCCTGGATATCAGGATTATCCTCCTCTATGGACAGGGCTTCTTTCATGGATTCCATTACATAGTCATGACCGGCATAGATTTTTGTATCCCCGGGAAAGGCCAGCAGTCTTTTTAAGGACTGATAAAAACCATTCAAATCTCCTGAAAAACAATTTCCAACAGTGCCGTTGAACAAGGTATCCCCGGTCACCAGAAAATCTTTTGCTTTAAAACAAACACTGTCCTCTGTATGGCCCGGTGTCGGTATGATCTCAACCTCATCACCATCCAGGGTGATAGCCCATTGGCCAATCT
>PIVS01000591.1 GCA_003353855.1 Desulfobacteraceae bacterium | reverse complement strand
TTCGACAATGGGCAAAGCGCCAGGGGATACGTGATTTTTTTGACATCGGAAACAACGGGGTCTGCCATGCAATTTTTCCTGAAAAAGGCTTTGTCCGCCCCGGGTTTACAATTATCATGGGTGATTCACATACCTGTACCCATGGCGCATTTGGTGCATTTGCCGCAGGGGTCGGCACCACAGATCTTGAAGTGGGGATTTTAAAGGGGGTCGCAACCTTTAAAAAACCGGAAACATTCAGGATTGAGATTGTGGGGTCTCTTCAACAAGGTGTCCATGCCAAGGATATTATCCTGGAGGTGATCCGCCGGATTTCCGTGGACGGTGCCACCAATATGGTCATTGAGTTTGCAGGAGAGGTGGTGGATGGTATGACAATGGACCAGCGAATGACCATCTCAAATATGGCAGTGGAGGCGGGTGCCACCAGCGGGATCTGCCTGCCGGATTACACAACGGTTGATTATCTGTGGCCCTTTATCAAGGAGGAGTACGAAAGCCGGGAAGCAGCCCTTGCCTCTTTTTCAAAGTTTTCATCTGACCCGGATGCCCGGTATGCAAAAACAGAAACCATTGATGTAAGCGAGCTTGAACCCTTGACCACCTTTGGATACAAACCCGATAATGTCCGCCCGGTATCCCAGATGGAGGATACCCCTGTGGATCAGGTATACATCGGCTCCTGTACCAATGGGAGGATTGAAGATTTGCGGGTGGCAGCCCAGGTTTTAAAGGGACAAAAGATCAAAGAGTCAGTTCGGGCCATTGTTTCCCCGGCAACCCCCAAAATATTTTCCATGGCCCTTGAGGAGGGATTGATCAAAATCTTTATGGATGCAGGATTTTGTGTGACAAATCCCACCTGCGGCGCCTGCCTGGGCATGAGCAACGGGGTCCTGGCAGAGGGTGAGGTGGCCGCTGCCACCACCAACAGAAATTTTAACGGCCGCATGGGCAAAGGTGGAATGGTTCACTTGATGAGCCCGGCCACTGCCGCAGCCACGGCTATCCAGGGAAAAATCGCAAACTCAAGTCTTTTTGTCAATTAGGAGAGCCCCATGAAAGAATTTAAAGGAAAGATCCTGTGTCTGGACCGGTCTGATATCAACACCGATGAAATTATACCGGCCAAATATCTGACTGAAATCGAAAAAATTGCCATGCAGCCCCATTTGCTGGAAGATCTTGTTCTTGACGGATTTGATGTGAAAAAAGATCTGGAAGATGCTGCCGTGATTGTCACCCGGGAAAATTTTGGGTGCGGCTCTTCCCGGGAGCATGCCCCCTGGGCCCTTGAGGTTAATGGGATTTATGTGGTAATAGCCCAGAGTTTTGCCCGAATTTTCCGCCAGAACATGTTCAATTGCGGCATGCTGGCCATCCCACTGAAAAAGGAAGAAATTGATACTATTTTTGAATGCTGCAAAGCCGGAGATACCTTTCTTTCCGTGGATATAGAGGCTTCTCTGATTAAGGTGACCTCCCCGGATAAGGATCTGAGTCTTCCATTTGAGATTTCTGAATTTGACAAAAGCCTTGTCCAGACCGGCGGCTGGCTGGAATATGCAGATAAAAATTATTAAATAGTAAAGGAAGGGGATTGTCCTCTTATTAAATAGATGACAACCCCTTTTACCCGCCATGACAGCTGTTATTATTCCCCATGATCAATTGAGCAAAGAAGCCCTCCGGGGGGTGGTGGAGGAATTTATCACTCGGGAAAGTACGGATTACGGGGTGGCTGAAGTATCCATGGAAACCAAGGTGGGCCAGGTATATCAGAATCTTGCCGCAGGTAAAGCCATCCTGGTTTTTGATACCAAAACCGAAACATGCAATATTTTTCACAGGGATGATCCCTTGTTAAAGGATTTTGCTCTCTGATGTCCATTAATGCAAACTATTGTTTGTATTAGAGGTCGTTTCGTCTGTATCCGATACCCCTGCTATTTTATACCAATGACATACCGGGTACCTTTACCCTGGCCCTGTTTGAGCAGATATTTGTCTTTAACAAGCTCCGCAAGCTTTTTCTTTATGGTGTTTCGATTGGCTTTTGTAATGGATTCAATGTCAGATATGGACAGCTCCCCGTGATCCTTCACCAGGTCAATGATTTGCCGTGACAGCTTGGACAGCTGTATAAATATTTTTTCACGTTCAAGTTTCTGCGACAGCATCTTTTTTTGTGCATCAAGAGCGTTTAAAAAAAATACTATCCAAGATTCATATTCCGGATTCTCAGATTTAAACGTGGCCTGGGATCTTCTCAATGCCAGATAATAATTATCCTTGTTTTTTTCAATAACACTCTCCAGGGAACTGTAAGGAACATACAGATATCCTTCTTTTAACAACAACTGTGTTGTCAGTATTCTTGACAGTCTACCGTTACCGTCCTGGAACGGATGGATTGCCAAAAAATGAACTATAAACACACATATCGTTAACAGGGGATGGAGTTCTTTTCCCTTTAACTGCCTGGTAGTCCATTCCATCAACTCTTCCATATCCTTTGGGGTATCAAAGGGTGAGGATGTCTCAAAGATTATGCCAAGGCTTTTTCCGTCATGGTCAAAGGCCTCCACATGATTGGGCATCTTTTTATATTCTCCCCGGCGGCGGGTATCCTTTGAACTGTATTGAAGCAGCATCTTATGCAACTGCCTGATACAATTCTCTGTAAACGAGATATCCTCATAGGATTCAAACACGATGTTCATCACATCTGCATAACCGGCAACTTCCTGTTCGTCCCTGGATCCAAAAGATTTTTTATCCAGCCCGGATAATAATTGTTCTATTTCCCGGTCGGTCAGCTTTACCCCTTCGATCCGGGTGGAAGATCCGATGGATTCTATGGTGGCAACATGTTTTAAGGCATTGAGGCGTTCCGGTGCCAGGTTGCCGATGGCCTTCCATTCGCCTTTAAACTCATCTGTTTTTGCGATGAGATTTAATACCTCTATTGTGATCTTTATA
>PIVS01001121.1 GCA_003353855.1 Desulfobacteraceae bacterium | reverse complement strand
GCCCACTTCCTTTCTACCACCGGCAGCACAGACGGTGACACATTCGTTACACCCGACCAGAAGAATTTTGCTGTAGGGCGCCAGATACTGGATAATTTCCTGCATTGGTTTTTGTTCTGCTGTTATCATTTTTTATCTCCAAATAATTTTATTTACCAAAGTTTTTATATTTAACTGGCGGCCTGGGTTTCAGTCTTGGTTTGTTTGACAGGATTCGGGCCGAGGGTTTTTATTTTTTCGGTAAATTCAAGGGCGGTTTTTGCAAATCGTTCTCCCATGCCGGCGGACATATTAACCATGGCCACCCGATCTGTTTCCCAACCCAGGTCTTCCAAAATCTTTTTTACCCGGTCAACCCTGTGCTTAGCCCGGGTATTACCGGTTTTAAAATGGCAGTCTCCTTCAAGACAACCGGCCACATAAACTCCGTCAGCCCCTTTTTCAAGGGCTTTCATTATATGAATGGCATCCACCTTACCCGTACAGGGCACCCGGATGATCTTGACATTGGACGGATATGATATTCTTTTGCTTCCGGCCATATCGGCAGCTGTGTACGCACAATAGTGACAACAGAATGCGACAATTTCCGGTTCATAATTTTCCATTAGTTAATCCCCTCAAATAAACCATCTAATTTTGCCAGAATCTGGTCGTCTTCATAGGCCAAAAGCTGAATTGCCTTTGCCGGACAGTCCGCCGCACAGACACCGCATCCCTGA
>PIVS01000590.1 GCA_003353855.1 Desulfobacteraceae bacterium | reverse complement strand
AACCAGTTATACCCACCATGATGGGAAAACCACCCTTGCCGATGATTATGTTCCCAAACCCATTGATTTGGATGAACTGATGGAGATCGTTGGCGACCATTGTAGTTAAGGTCTTTTGTCGAATTTGCCCTGTTGATCCGGGCTGTATATAAATCAGGGGAGGGCCGCTGTCTCCCCTGATATTATATTTGTCTGACACCAGAGGTGCGTTATGTCATTATGAGTCTATCACGAATTAGAATTAATGGGATTCGCCTGAGTCCTTCGCTGGTCCAGCTCCTTGAGCACTCTGTCCAAGGGGCTCCGGGACTCTGTCCCCAGCTTTACCAGACCCTTGCAGAAGAGGAGACCAATATTGTCTGCTTGGGACTTCGCACCGATGCTTCGGGAACCTCTGTATTTTGCTGCCATGACAATAAATTGGTTAAAAAACCAGGTTCAAATGTTTGCACGGTGTCTGTGTATCCCCACCATTCAAGCTTGAACACCCTGGGTTTTTTGATTGGGCTTTTTGGTAAAAACCAAATCCTATTCCAACAGATGGTATCTTCCAATGCCATGATATCCTTTGTTATTGACGGGGCTGACCAAGATCAGGTTCTGGCGTTATTGGAGCAGGAGTTTGATCTGCCTCCCACCCATACCCCCTTCCAGCAGAATTTTAACGATGAGACAGCTAATTTTGTTAAAAAACGATATCCGGAAACCAGTTCCACCTATGTTGAAGAAAAAATAAAAACCTATGGTATCCAACTGGCTGCCTGCCTTGAAATGTTAGAAATTTCTCTTAATCCGAACCAACCCGGACATTTGGAGATCTGCGGCAATGGGTTTCAAAATCTTGCCAAAGCCCGGGGGAAATTTTATTTTACCGCTGCCATGACCCGGGGCAAAAATGCCTGTTCCATATTTTGTCTGACAGATCCGGTTGCTGAACCAAAGTATCAGTCTTTTTTTTCCAAGGTTAAGACGGTAAATAATCCTGGTCCCTGCAGGTCTGTATCCGTTGACCTCATCAGTTTTCATGGCCCCCATTTCGGAGATAGGTTTGGTATATTCAATACAGCCATGGCTTGTTTAAAGGCAGCATCCCTGGATGTTTTGCTGGCAGGCTGCACCGGTGCAAGTATTTGCATTGTTCTGCCGGCCAGCCTGGGTGAAAAAGCCATCCTTGCCCTGGCCAAAGGATTTGAAACCCCATGACTTCCGATACCAGATTTTCCCAGGAGGAACTATTTTGGCAGACTCGTATATTTGATTCATTATCCTATCCCTCTGTGGTAATAGCCCCGGATAAAAGCGTGGTGGGTGCAAATAAAAAATTTTACGATACCTATAAGCTGTCCAGGGAAGATATTATAGGAAAAATGTGTTTTCACATTTTTTTGTACAAGGATACCCCCTGTAACTCCGAGGACTGCCCCATATCAAAGGTGCTTAAAAGCAAAACCAATCATTCCTATACCATTAAGCACCAGTACAAGTGGGAAGAACGGGTTTTTTCTCCCATTTTTGACGATAGGGGCGCGGTGGCCTTTGTGATCTCCAGTATCCGTGATATTACCAGGACCAAATCCCTTGAGAACCAGCTCATCGGGGTTAAAGAGTTAATCAGCCGTGTGATGTATTCTTCAGCTTCTGCCATTGTTGCCGCCGACCGCCAGGGCAATATTGAATTGATGAATTCCGTGGCAAAGGAATTGTTCGGGGATTATAACGGAGGGGAGGGCAAGATCACCCATACAGAACAGCTCTATCCTCCAGGTAAAGCCAAGGAAATCATGAAAATGCTCCGGGATGAAAAAATCGGGAGCAAAGGGAAGCTGATCATTCCAAGAACCACCATTGTCAATTTCAAGGGAGAAGAGATTGAGGTGGAAATGTCTGCTGCCATAATTTATGATGACACAGGCGAGGAATCAGCCACCATGGCTATTTATAATGACCTGAAAGACAAGATTAAGGTGGAAAAACAGCTTAAATATACCCAGAGGCAACTGGCCCAATCGGAAAAAATGGCCTCCCTGGGTCAACTTGCTGCGGGGGTTGCCCATGAAATTAATAATCCCCTCACAGGGGTATTGTTCTATGCCAGTCTTTTGCTGGAAAGAGAGGATCTGGATGAAGGAGCAAAGGAAGATTTAAGCTATATTGTCGAAGATGCCAATCGTTGTAAGAACATTGTTAAAAGCCTTTTGGTCTATAGCCGCAGTACTGATACCAACAAAAATATCGTTCAGATAAATGAGATTGTGGAACAAAGCCTGAAACTGGTCCGGGATCAGAAAAAATTTCGAAACACGAAGATTATCCGGTATCTGGCAGATGAGATGATGCTGATCAATGCCGATACCAATAAGCTCAACCAGGTGATCATTAATCTGGTCATCAATGCCGCAGATGCCATGGAGGGCAGCGGTAAAATTACCCTGAATACCTACAAGGACAAACTTCATAAAAAAGTCTTTCTGGAAATTAAGGACACAGGGGGAGGAATCCCCAGGGAAAACCTGTCTAAAATCTTTGATCCGTTTTTTACCACAAAGGAAGTGGGAAAAAGCACTGGACTTGGCCTGAGTATTGTTTACGGGATTATCGAAGAGCATGGCGGCACCATAAGCGTTAAAAAAACCGGGGCAAAGGGAACTACTTTTGTCATAGAGTTTCCCATGTATGTTCCCCGGGAAGAAGGGCCGTTTCTGTGCAATCTGGCCCTGTAAAAATGATATCATAAAAATGCCGAATATGGCTCATATAATTGGAAAAATAGTGGAAATAGAAAATAAAAATTTGGAATCTCAAACTGCCCTTTCCAACACCTCTTTAAAAAAGATTGTTAAAGATGTTTTTTTTCAGCCCCGGGTGCTGGTTGTGGATGATGAAGAGCGTATTCAAAAGGCTTGTCAGCGATTGCTGTCGGAAGAGGGCTGTGAGGTGGATGTTGCCCAAAACGGGATTCAGGGTCTTAAGATGATTGAAGAAAA
>PIVS01000589.1 GCA_003353855.1 Desulfobacteraceae bacterium | reverse complement strand
AAAGCTTAAATCCCTGACAAAGGCACTAAACCGCTTTGGAACAAGAAACCCTGGCCAGGCTGCATCCAAATTACAGGGATATGCTTCAAAAGCTTTTACAGCACCAGAACAACATATGAATACTTTGCAATTGTCATTGTCCTGTCACACAAAGCACTATTCCTGTTTACTTGAATGTATCCAGTATCTTGAAAAAGAAATTGCCCTTGTTCTCAGCCAGACACAGGGTGCATTTTTAACCAGCATTCACGGCATTGGTATTATCCTGGCCCCAGGTATCTGTTCTGAAATTGGCGATCCATTTATCCAAGGGGCGGCTGCCAACCTTGCTTCATATGCCGGGGTTGTCCCTATCTATCCGGCATATTGAGGTTTAAAAGAGAAAAAACAACATTAAGCCCTATAAAACCTGACCAGGCAAGCGCTTTTGTTTCTACTGGGATCTATGGATATACACGCAATTTAATGTATCTTGGTTTGTTATTCTGGCTTTTTGCATGGACATCTTGCCTGGACAATCTTTTTTCTCTGGTATTAATTTTTCTTTACCTTGTCTACATGACTCAATTTCAAATCAAACCCGAAGAGAAAACACTTGAATCCATTTTTGTTAACGACTATGTGATTTATAAAAACCGTGTTCGTCGCTGGTTATAAAGAAATGGGATAAGATATGACACAGCTGACGATAATGACCATGAATTTGAGGTTCGGCCTTGCCCGGGACGGTGAAAACGACTGGGTCCATCGTAAGCCTTTGGTGGATAAGATTGTCAGAACATATCCAGCTGATTTTATTGGGGTCCGGGAGGCCAACCATTTCCAGCCAGAATTTTTGGCCAAAACGCTTTGTGATCATAAATTTATCGGTTGGCACAACAGGTCCATTGATTTATGGCAGAGTAATCTGATCTTTTTTCATCAATCCTGGCAGTGTCTTAGGCATGCCCATTATTTTTTAAGTCATACCCCCAAAAAAACCTCGGAGCTATCCGGTTCAAAATGGCCCAGACAATGTGTGATCGGCTGGTTTAAAAGAAAAAACCAGGAGATACTGGCGGCCAATACTCATTTTGATTTCAACACAAAGGTCCAGGTAAAAAGCGCAGGTCTGGTGATGGATTTTTTATCTGAATTTCCAAAGCACCTGCCCCAAGTCATTACCGGGGATTTTAATTGCAATCCAGGCTCTCCGGCCTATGAGGTGTTCAGATCCAAGGGGTTTAAAGAAGTTTTCAGGAATCATAAAATCACAACCTTTCATGATTTTGACGGTCGCGCCACAGATATGCATCTGGATTGGATCCTGTTTAAGAACGGGTTGGTGTCTATTCATTATTGAAAAGAATAAAATGCTTGCCAGCTTTATGTGCGTTTCCCCCTGGTATTGACAAGTAATCATAAAGTTGTTAAAAAATTTTTTGAATTTACCTTCCCCCGGCGGTTTTGACGGGATCCAATGTGTGGCAAAGGATAACGAGGAAAATCAAATTATGATTGCAGAACTGACGTTTCAAATCTATATTCTCCTGTTTATGACAGGCCTGTGTGCAGGCTTTGTGGATTCAATTGCCGGTGGCGGTGGTCTGATCGCACTTCCTGTTCTTTTTTCGGTGGGGCTGACACCCCAGGTGGCCCTTGGCACGAACAAACTCCAGGGCAGCTTTGGCACGCTTTCAGCATCCTATAATTTTATTAAAAAAGGTGTTGTCCGTGTTGATGAAAACCTGTCGGGTATCTTGTTTACCCTTATCGGTGCTATTCTCGGGGCATGGGTGATCCAACAGGTGCAGGCTGGATTTGTTGAGTACCTGGTTCCGGTGCTATTGCTTTTTGTGTTTTTCTATACATTGTTTACCAAGAACCTGGGTGATGTTTCAGGCAGTCCCAAAATGCCTCGGCATCTTTTTTTTCTTTTATTTGGACTTGGCCTGGGATTCTACGATGGCTTTTTTGGCCCTGGAACAGGTTCTTTCTGGACCGCAGCCATATTGATATTTCTGGGACTGGACATGAAAGAAGCCTCGGGAATTACACGAATCATGAATTTTGTCAGTAATATTGTGGCATTGTCTGTCTTTATTATTGGCGGAAATGTTATGTATTCAGTTGGCTTTTGTATGGCTGCGGGGCAGATTGTCGGTGCCAGGGCCGGCTCAAGCCTTGCCATAAAAAAAGGAGCCGGGTTCATTCGGCCCATCTTTTTAATTGTTGTTTTCTTAACCATTGTAAGGTTGGCCTGGAAAACCTATTTTGTCTGATATCTTAGGACCGGCACAAAAATTAGTTCACATTATGTTTGCAAAATGTCCAGTTCTTTTGGGACTTTCGCAAACAGATTATGTGAAGTTATTTTTTAACGATCCCTTAGTTGTATTTGTTCAAGTGAAACGGCTAATCAGGCAGATCAATAAAGAGGTCAGGTATTAAAATAATTTTTAAAAAAACAGCATAAAATCATCTCTTAAAACCATAAGCATATTGGGAAGTGGTTGGCAGGGCTTCCATTGGCTCATCGTTTTATCGTAAATGGTCATCGTGTTAAATTGTCGACAACTTCCAAAAGTCGTCTGCCAAAATTGCTGGCAATCAAAGCAGACCCATTCACTTTGGATATTGAGACGCTACCCTTGGACAGCCCATTTTTTTTCAAACGAATGTTTTAATCATTAACATACCCTCGAAGAATATAGATGGTTTTCGTGAATTCAGACCTCGTATAGAGGGCATCGAATTTGTAGTTGTGTTTCTTTAAGATAAGGCATTCGGCCAATTTTTGGACATTCGGTATGGGTTTAAAAATATTAAATATTGGACAATATACAGCTGTGGTTAATTGATATTGGCTGTAATAATAAATTTATTATCAATTTAACCGAATTATGCAATATTCCCTAAAAATGATAGGGAGTGTATTTATGGTACAGCAAGAGTTGATTTCAACAGACACTGAAGATGTTAATAAAAACAAGTTTAAGTTGAACC
>PIVS01000114.1 GCA_003353855.1 Desulfobacteraceae bacterium | reverse complement strand
ATGTTACGACCCGGCCAGACCGATTTGATCTTCTTGTGGCCAAAAGCCAGGTCATGGATTTGAAAGAACAAACTGACAAGCATGCCTTTTTCAAACAGGCAGCCAATGCAATGTCTGGCCCCTTAGGTGCATCTGCTGACGAGCTTTTCCAGCTGCTGACCAAACGGGAGGATGAGATGACAACCGTTCTTGCGCCCGGACTTGCCGTACCCCATGTGATCATAGACGGACAAGAAAAGTTCTCTGTTCTTCTGGGTCGGTGCAAAAAAGGGATTGTGTTTTCATCTTCCCAGCCCCTTGTCTATGCCGCCTTTGTTCTGATTGGATCAAGGGATCAAAGAAATTTCCATCTCCAGGCACTTTCGGCAATCGCCCGGATAGTACTGGAACCCGGGTTTGAAAAAAAATGGATGCGTGCAAAAGGCAAAAAGGCGTTAAAACAAATGATAATCAGTTCAGACAGACAACGTGATGCGTAAAAAAAAGAACAGGGTGACTGGATACTTGACGATTGATTCAAACCACAGATATAAAGGGGTTAAGTTTAAGTTGGCCCCTTATTAACAAATAATCAAGCTGTTATAGGATATATATGCAAACCAGAATAGATCATCTTGTCATAGGAGCAGGTAGTCTCACACAAGGAGTTGATTATGTAAGAGACTACTTGGGGGTTAATATACCTTACGGTGGTGTGCATAAAAAAATGGGCACCCATAATCACTTAATGCAACTCGGTGATAACGTTTTTTTTGAAATCATTGCTATAAATCATGAAGCTGAAGCGCCGAATAGGCCGCGATGGTATGGATTAGATGATCCTTTTGTTAAGCAGCAAATTGAGATGCAGCCAACTTTGCTAACCTGGGTTGTCAACACCAGCAACATTAATGAGTTGATTCGACAAGCAGAATTCTCAGTTGGAAATGCTGAATTAATCAGCCGAGGAGATTTAAGTTGGTATTTTGGACTACCCGATGATGGCAGGCTCCTAGCGGGGGGGATGCTGCCCTATGTAATTGAATGGCAGACTGAAATACACCCATCTGTGAATATGGTTAACCTTGGTTGTAATATTCAAAGTTTGGAAATCTATCATCCGCATCCTTTTTGGCTTCAAGCGGCTTTAGAGTCTATTGGATCGGTAGATCTTGTAAAAATAAACTCATTGCCAAAAAATGAAGCTCCGTATCTGGTGGCATATATTGCTACGCCCGATGGGGTAAAAGAGTTAGTTAGCTGTACAGGCAGGTTCCCCCATGGGATACCAAGTGAAACCGGCGGGTCCCATATCTGTAGGCAGTAATTAGAAAGAAGAGATAATGAAGCAACTTCCAATGCATAAAAGTATAGAACCATTTGGAAAGGATATTTTTGTCCTGGAAATGGATGAAACTCATACAGAAAAGAAAATACCCCTTTATGCGGATGGTTTTACAGGATTTGTCTATTCAAAATCAGACAGTCCATTTTATCAACAGCCCAAGGGTAAAAAACTGTCTGATTTTTATTTGTATGGGCAAACCGTTGAACCGATAACTCTGAATGTAAATGGAGCATTCAAATTAATTTGTATTAGATTGTATCCATTTACTGTACGGATGTTACTTGATGTCGATCCTAGGATATTAAAAGATGATTGCTATGATCTTAGGCTTGTCGAAAATGCAGGTACCCAATATACGTTAAAAAAGTTGGAACAAACCGACGACTGGGGTGATATTGTAGAAATCCTGGCAGATTATTTTAATAATTTATTGGAAAATGCATCGACTAATCCTGATTATAGAATAAAACTGGCCATGAATCTCATACTCAAGACAAATGGGACAATAAGTATCAAAGAGCTCAGAGACAAACTATGCGTTGCGGAAAGAACATTGGAAAGGCATTTTCTAAAAGAAATTGGCGTAACCGCCAAGCAATTTGCTAAGATCATTCAGTTTAGTTCTGCGTTGCGACAAATGACTGATACATATTACGTTAATCTAACAGAAATCGGTTATGATAGTGGCTTTTCCGATCAGTCACACTTCATAAGATCCTTTAAAAGGTTCGCGGGAAAAACCCCTAAGAAATATCTGCAACAAATCTCCCTTTAAACACTCCTTTTTTTCATTTTGACGGTTTTGTTCAATTTTATTCATTGAATTTTCTCCATATCGGTGGATGTCAAGCAAGTTGTCGCCTTTTACAAAATTATTTAGTACATTCCCGCAAAATCCCCTCATGACCTCCGACGGATTGTTTGAAGATCCATTCTCGCCCATGAGGGACTTTTGCTTGTACCGTTGCAACTTTTAATATTACGCAGCCTTTTTCCTATTTTCAGAAGAGTTTTGTGACTTTTTGAATTTCGTTAAAATGACTTCTGTATCAGGATTCCAATTTCTTATTTGTCTTGACCATCTTTCGGGGTTTTTTAATTTAGCTTTCAAATAAACATTCCGGCGTTTTGCAAGGATCTTAATGTCCTCTCCTGTATGCCTGGCTTCAGGCGTAACAAAATGGATACTGCTATGTAAATGCTCCTTATTATACCACTGAATGAAACGATTGGCCCATTCTCTTGCTTCAAATAAGGTTTTAAAGGGTTTGTCTGGATATTCCGGTCGATACTTCAATGTCCGGAACAATGATTCTGAGTATGGATTATCATTGCTGATACTGGGCCTGCTGAATGAGGGCATGATTCCTAAATTCTGAAGTTTTGCCAGCATGGTGGCACACTTCATGGGAGATCCATTATCAGAATGCAAGGTCTCTTGGTCTTTTGGAATTTTTTCCAGAAGACAGGCGTCTGTTATAAGATCTGCTGCCAGATCACCGGATTCATATTCATAAACTTGACATGCAACGGCTTTCCGGCTGTATAAATCCATTACCATATACAGGTAAAAGAACCTGCCCCTTACCGTTGATGGCAAATATGTGATATCCCAACTCCATAATTGATTCGGTGCATTGGCAATTAAAGGGTCTGGGCTGTGCTTCTTGGCGGGCAGACTTGATTGGCGGTGTATATTTATTTTTAATTCACGAAGAATTCTGTACATGGTTGATTCAGAACCCAGATAAATGCCCTGATCAGCCATATATGAAAAACCAGACTATTATTAGCAGTGTTGGGCTTTCTGCATATTAAACCACTGTCAATACTGGATAGCGACGGTTTTAATCCTTGTCGGCTAAAATATTATGAAAATTGGTTTTACATTTTGAGGGGGTGAAATAGGGGGTGAAATTACAAATATCAGAAAACAAAAAAGCCCCTGACAAAATGCCAAGAGCCTTGGTATTATTAGTGGTGATCCCACGGGGAATCGAACCCCGGTTTCCGGCGTGAGAGAACTTCAATACCACCCCGTAAACGCTGAAACACCTGATTTTTCGTTGCAAGAGATACAAGAAAATACATCAGATACATAGCGTTTTGTATCCGCTTTTGTATCCGGAAGTTGAAAGGGTTTGAATTAAATTAAATGGAAAAAGTCGACCACCTTACTCCTGGTGGATATCAAAGTATGAAGGCGATGTTCTATTCTTGTTTATAACCTTAAATTTTTAATCCAGAAAAAACGAATCAATCCCGTTCAAATTGAGGGTTATGCATGAGGTCATCCTCCCAATCTGCTATCACGGGTCTATAGGACGGATAACATTTATATGGAACTCTCACCGGGGGGCTTGCAATCATAGGAGTTTAACTTTTCGTTGTGCCTATGAGCAAATACCATGCTTCAGGCATGCCGGTTATTGGAAATCCCCTTACAGGGAAAAGTATACATTCTGGGAAGACCTGTAAAAAGGAGAAGGGCTTCTTTGATAACGAGTTATACAGTTATACCTTACAGTGGCTTAGGGTTGAACAAAACAATGATCAAGGCCATAAATTTGCAAACGCTCCCGATAAAAAAACTTCCCGTGCATGCATGCAGCCTTCCTATCTATTGAACCTCCGAAAGCGGTTGCTCTGTTAGCAAAAGAGGATGGTCAGAGACGGCAAGGTGCATTTCATTGATTCTTGTGACAAAAATATCCATTGGACCGTCCGGGGTGTTATACACTTGGTTTAATATGATAACAGAGGAGGATAAAATACGGATTGAGATTTTAATCTCTTCACTGGTGAACTCCAGCACATCAGAAAAAATCAAATCATTGCCTGCCTTGCCCGTATAATACCATTTTTCCTGGTATTCTGAAAAATCAATACCCATTGGCAATGCTTCATCATTATAGGGTAATTCCCCCATGAGAATTTGAAGACATGTTCTTCCTTCAATGGTTTTCTTACTAAAGGGCGGCTGTATCCCGCTGCCGATATGGTATATCTCCTGGGTTTTTAGAATCTCTCGTATGGACCCTCCCCCAAGCCTGCCGATTTCCCGAGTAAATATTTTTACGGCTCCTTTTATCGCTCGCCCAAGAGCCAGCTGTTTTTCGGCAAGGTTTCCACTGTGTATGCAACAAATCATGTTTTCAACAGTCTCATTTATTGCCCTGTTTCTAAAAAACAGTCTGCATTGTCTGAAAATATTTTTTTGATTCATGACAAATTCCTTCTTGAATGGGATCCGGGTTCTTTCGACAAGTATTTATCAGATAACACATCTGCACCAATTATAAAAATATTATTGATGTTGTAATAAAAATCAGCAAATAGAGCAGCAGTGTCACATAAAGGTTGTTTGATTTCATTTTAAATGCCGTACCAGATGATTTTTTGAGCACAGGGATAAAAACAAATTTAAAAGACAATGAATTTAGTTCATCAAAAATCAGATGAGTGATGCAGCCCATGAAAACAGAGAGGCCAACCATTGCAGCAAAATTTGATCCTGAAGAGATAAAAAGCAAGTAGCTAATTTCACCCGATAGAAGTGCAAATGGGATACTATGTATAATTCCCCGATGCACGGTCAGCTTTTTAATAAACATACAGACCAAATAATTAATTATGATATAAGCACTCACAAAATAGCATGCCATAAATTCAGGCGACAGCCTTTCTGAAGCGTTTAATTTTTGCAGCATCAGGGCAGGAATAAGTATAGATATAGTACTGAAAATAAAATTCAAAGGTTTCCCTGAATCACTGTCTATATCGGGTAAAATGCCGCCAATGGCACCTAAGATAAAAATGGAGAGAGTCTGGATGATATTCATATCAAACCAGAACAGACTAAGTGCAGAGGCCCCTGCTCCTGAAATGATTCCCCCTGTTAGATGTGTGTTGAAATTTGCCATTTTTTTTACGGGTGAGTCTTTTAATCAAAAGGCAGAACTACACCTTCCTGATTTGAAATGATGACATCAGTGGTTCTACCAGAAATTTCTTGTTCTGTTTTCTTTGTTTTAATCCGGCGACAAATACTGCCTTTTTGAATAGATGAAATATTTCCTTTAATGACCGTTGCATATGAGATTTTGGGGAGGATTCGGGTCGTTTCTATAGTAGCAACCCAGGATTCTGCTGCCCCAAGAGATTCTTTTGTATAAGGATCAATAATTTGTTCCCCCTTTGCAAAAATTTCCAGTTTATCACCGTCTGAAATTGTTACACCGCCTTGATTAAGGATTATTTTACCGTTTGGTAGAACTTTGACAACCCTAAGAGGATAAATATTGTCCATGGCTTTATGAACAATTTCCTTGGCAGCGGTTGCTAATAAGGCTTGTTGGGCCAAGTCGCCCCGAAGATTAGGAACCAATGCTTTTATGTCATTATTGTCCATCGTAATAGTGACATTGTCAGCCCATTTAATTTGTCTCGTTGCCATGACGACAATACGGTAATCTGCAATCAGAGTTGCATTGAAATTATAGCCAGTTTCACCTGTTACTTGGATGGTGTACTTATTTCTGGCCAACTCAGCTTCACTGATTGTTCCAACTACTAAGTAGTCAACCCCAAGGACTTCACCAATCTTCATCTGTTCTTCAATGGGTGTATCTCCCGAAAGGAGCATATTCTTTTCCCGGAGATAAACTTCTATGTACTCTCTGTCCAGCACAGTGAACCGTCTGGCTTGAGTCATTTCAGTAATGATTTTCTGGGTAAATTGTCGGGAAATTTCTGTTGCAGGTATTTGTTCACCTCGGAAATTATACGAATCTTGAGTGGACCGAAATGGTATGATAGCCATTTTTCGTCGACTGTCAGGAGAAATGCCTGGTGTTTTGTAGTCTGGGATGTGCACCAGCAATAGAGCCTCCCACCCCTGGCCAGCGCCATCTTTTTCCATAGTCAAAACTTCATACGAGGTTACATGTCCTTGCGTTTGTGAAAGGATTCTCTTCTGCTGGTCCTCAGAAAAAATAGACCTGTTCTCTTCTTTGCCGTTATGTTCTTTCATTTCCTCTTTAAAGGCAGTATTCAAACTTTTACTCGCCTCAATTTTTAAACCTTTTACCTGCTGGATAGCTTCTATTAGTGCGTTGTTAACAGCCATCTCCCTGCTTAGTCCATAACCTTTTACTTCTCGAACAACCTCTGATGGTTCTGCTACAGCCTTCAACTCCATCAAACAGGATAGACCGAACAAGAAACAAATAAAAATAGTGTATTTTCGTGCTTTCATTGCCATGAAATTATCCTTAGTATGCCAAATTAGAAATCATCAACATCAACAATGTCTTTTCCTGCTTTAGTTCCGACTTCCACTTTCATAGATTTTTTTGTTTGTTTTTGGGGTTGAGATTTTTGTTGATGTTTCCAGTTTCGCACATCTTTAGCTGTTTTTAGAGCATCTAAAGTCCATGTCCGTACCACACCAATCAATTCATGCCCTTCTTTAGTCTTATATTTCCACTTGCGAAAAGTGGTTGTGCCAGCCAAGTCAGCTTTTGCTTTAGTTTTAATTTCTTGCATGGTTTTTTCAACGATGTCTTCTACGTCATCATCAGCTATAAAACCTTCTGAGTCTTTTTTCCTGGCTTCTTCAACAATTTCTTTTTTTTCTGCATCCCTTTCCATCATCAAACGGCCACCAATAAACTCTGTTATGTATGAATTGGCATAATCAAGAGCACTATCAGAAGCACTTTCCCTGCGCCTTTCAAGCTTGCGATCATTCTTGCCTTTATAATCATGACTCCATTGTCCATAGGATATTAAACATAGTTGCCCATTTTCATTAAATGCGGGTCTGATACCAAACTCATTTGCCAAATCGGCAGGATCACTTGGTATTATTTCTGACAATGCTCTTCCGCCCATTTTCATAAGCATAGGGGGCCTTTTATGGGCTACTGAATAGGAAAAAGACTTTAGTTTCTTTGAGTACATTCCAATTACACCAATGACAGTCTTACCGTTCGCTTCTTTAGCTTCAAACGTTTGAATGGGTACCAATCCAGTTAAGTCTCCCATTGCTGTTGTAATCATACTTTTTGAAAAATTATCTCTGAACGTAACTTCACGCCTTGCTGGTGGCACAGCCTTATATTCATCAGGATCAACACCCAAATCGCTAAGCGCCTTATCGAGCTTAGCGCCAGTTAGTCCTACCAACTTAGCCCACACTTCCCCGACCTTATTGTTAATTTCATTCTTGTCAGGGAAAAGCTCATCATCTGATCTCTCATGCTCCAGAACTGAATTAGCCTTTTTAACTGTGTTTTCACCATACATGTCTACAACAAATTCTTTCTGGATCTTTAACAAAGCTCTTTCGAAGGCGAAAACCCTTGCTTTGCCGTATTTTGCACTGTCTATATCAGCATTTACTTGTTGTTTAGCCGAATAATAAATTTTCCCATTCTTTTTGGCTCCAAACTCTATTTTCTTGTTGTTCGCATATTGTGTGAACGCTTTATCAACTTGTTCTCCAGCTTCAATAATTGGTTTAACTTCACTATTTATTTCTTCAGGGTCAATCGCATCAGGGTTAGCTGCTTTATCTACTGTAGAAGAGGCAAGTGGTGCAGGGACTGATGGTGGCGCAGGTGGAGCCACAGCTCCAGGTATTGGAGGCGGCGTAGCCGAGGCGAACAATCCTTGTAGATCTTCTTGCGCTTCTGCTTTTTCCCAGCCAGCCATACCATTTTTCCAAATCAGCGTATCTTTAGTTATTGAACCACTATTTTTCATTTGTTGTAACTGTTCCATTGAAACAGGGCCTTGTTGCTGGTCATTAATTAAAACATGGTAGTCAGCGGCAAAAGATTGAGTAGATAGCAGAATTATCCCTGCTGTAAAAACAAATAGTTTATTTAGAATCTTCATATTAAAATTCTCCTTGCTATGTAGCATCATTGTTTATTTACCATGACACAGATTTGTTACTGCCTCTTTTGCCGATCACGGTTTCGCCTTCCCAAAAGGCCAAACCTGTATTGATATCGGTCAGGGACAATTGGAAATAGTATTCAACCTGCTGGGTGCTGCTGCTGACCTTTACGTTCTGCTGAATTATTTTTCCTGAAAGGCTGAGCTCCGGTGCTATCATCTGACCCTGTTTGGCCACTGTTTTCTGGTTGAATTCCTTTGAGTCCCTCAATTCTCTCGCCTGCATTGCCATTTTATCTTCAGCACCATCGGCACTAACGGCTGTGGTAACAACGACTTTTCCGCTCTGTAAAAGCTCTATTCGTATTTTTTTAATGAGTTGGTCTGTATCAATGCGCTGCATGGTGTCGTTGACGATACGGGATATGGCCAAGACATATCTTCCACCGCCTTTTTTATCCACGGCGCCGGACTGCAGCATGGAAGAGACAGCATCAGAGGCGGCTTTTTGAAAGTCACGGTAATCAACTCCCATGACCGCCTTCCCCTTGTCTGCATTCATATCGATATTCTGGGTTGAGGCCACACAACCGGTCATAAGAAGAAATATAAAGATTGCGCATGCAAATTGCAGGAGACGTCCATGTTCTGCCACAATTTTATTGTTATTTCCTTTGAGGTTTTTCATTTAATTTTCCTTTCTGAGTAAAATTTTAAAATCCATGGCATTGGTTCTGGGAGCCACTGACTTGAAATTAAACGGGGCATTTTCATATGCTGGAAAACTGGTCCACCGGGATAAAATACTGGGGATGATAAATCCGTCTTCATCCATCCATTCAATTTTATATTCAAGTTTTTTATAGGAAGATGTTTTGTTGTTTCCAATAACCTGGGCTTCCATAAATCCGCTGGAATTGACTCTTGTTGTTACATTTTTGATTTCAATACTGGCGGTCAAAAAATCATCAATGATTTTAACCCTGGGGTCCACAGGGGTGACAGCCATACAACCCATTGATAAAAATAAGAGCACCAGGATCAGTTTAAGGGGTTTTGATAAGTGCATCGTTCTCCTCTATATTAAAAAATCTTAAATTACATGGTGATAATATCATGCACAGCCCTGGCCCCGGTTTTTGGAATTTTGACAAAAACAAGGACATCTTTTTTTGTTGGCACGGTGATATTGATTTTATCACCTCCGGTGGTTTCGAGTGCCAGTACCCCGTCAGCCGGGGTTTGGATTTTTGCCAGCTGAAACTCTTTGGGCAAGGCTGTCCAGATGCGAATGTCGGCAGAGGTGGTAAGCCCCTGGAAAATCGCTGCTGCAAAACCGCCTAAATCACCGAATTGTTTCTGTGCAAGGTATTGGCCATAGGTTTTTACAAGGGTGGAAAAGACTGCCCGTGTCACCGTGGCAGGGTATTTCTTTTTGAATTCCGTTTGTACAACTTGATCCATGCTGGCCAGCATACTTGTTTTACATTGATTGGGCCCATTGCTTCCAACAATTAAATTGGGATAAGCTTGGTCCCTGAATTTTAATCTGGGCAGGGCAATCCCTGAATATTTAACCTTGTCCGTTAATAATAAGATTGGTAAATCAACCCGGAATTCTTCCTTTTCAGGCCCCAGGCCGTTTTCGAAAATTATCCAGGTATTGGGGGTATGATTTTTTTCTCCGTCCAGGATTTTTTCAATATTTACAAAATCATCCTGGACGGTTTCATTTTTTCCAACCATTCCATAGGTTTCCTTTAATAGGTTTGCTGCCTTGGAATAATCTTTTTCCGACATGAAAAACAGGCCAGCCATATAGGTGGTAAAAGGGTTTATGAAATCAGGATATGTTTGAAATTCATAGAGGCTAGAGTATTTTTCTTTTAAGATGGTTTCGATTTCAGGGTTGTTTACATTTTTATCAATGTCCATTGCCGGGATATTCTTATCTTTGGGATTGGCTTTTCCCCTGGCAAGGGCTTTTTTATTTTCTTGTTCCTGTTTTTTTTCAAGTTCAAGTTTTTGCTTTTGTATTTCGGCTGCAAATCTTTCCTTGGCCCTTCGCTGTCTGTCCAATGCCCTGTTGAATTCGATTCTGGCCAGATCAGACTTGCCCTCCTGCCAGAAATTCATGGCTTTATACGTGTTCACCATGATTCCGTCATATTCTGTTCCCTGGTAATCAAGAATGGTGTCATTGATTAATACTGCCCCCAGGGTGGAGGCGGAATTTTCAACCAATAATTGTTCATTGCGAAGTTTGATAAGGGTCTCACATTCATCAAACAATAGGGAACTTTCCGAATAATTTTGGGCATACCGCAGGGCTGCGGCTGCCTGAAGTCCGGGCAAAAGATCTGTGACTTTGGATTCTTCCTTTACCTCTCCCCTGGCGGCTTCTTGATATTGGGCTGATGAATATAGATCGTTAAAGCTTGACAGGCTTTTTTTCTGCACCACTGATGTACAGCCTGACATCAGCAATATTAATAAAAATGCAAGAAAACTTCCACAAATTGCTATCTGTTTTTTTTGAAACATCCCAGGTTCAACTCCTTTTGTTATTTCTCCGCAGTAATTTAGTTCAAAATATGGATGTATATCACTTATTTATTTTCTTATCATTAAGGATTATTCCTTTTTCCAAAGGGCATCTAAGCATAATGAATTAGTGAAATCAAGTAATATTGTATATGATCGCCTCTCCTATACTTTTTAAAGAGAAGCTAAGTCATAAACAGATCGTCTGTTTTATTATGGCAACCATTGGACTTGTGATGATCATCGGTGTCAGCGGTACAAATCAATCCCATGGTGATTTTACTGGAATCGCCTTTGGGCTGGCAGCAGTTGCTTTATATGCCACGGTGAGTTTGTTAAGTAAGCCTATTAAATCCGTCATCGGCATTGGCCGGACACTGATCCAGTTTTTTGCCGCCATCATTATTTTACTACTACACTATGTTTAAGGACCAGCCCAAATGGTTCTATGAGTACAATGGGAAAAAACTCCGGCTAAGTGCCCTTTATGGGAAGTTAAAGAAAAAAAGAGGGAAGGCCAAAGTCAAGGCCAGTGTCCTTGTTATATTACCTGACGGGAACAAGGCCAGAGTCATATTTGTCCCCTGTGACAAGAAGCGGGGTTGGCTCGCCCTTTTATCAACAGATATTACCATAGCAGATGATGAAATAATAAGGCTGTACAGCAAACGTTGTGACATCGAGGTCTTTTTTAAAAAGTGTAAACAACACCTGAAACTGGTTAAAGAGATCCAAATCCGGAGCTATGATGGTTTGATTGGACACACTTCCCTGGTAATGGCAAGATACAATATATTGAGTCTGTTCCAAAGAAAAAACGTGGACCAACGGCCTTTTGGAGATTTGTTCAGAGCCTGCAATGAAGAATTGGCCAACATAAATTTCCTTGATGCCCTGACGAGGATAATGCAACTGGCCATGGCTACGTTACGAAAGGCTCATAAATTGTCTGAGGAGGTCATAAATTCCATGCTCGACCTGATAATGGGAGAAGCTCTTGTATATTTTGGCCTTTCCAATAGGCAAACACCCCAATTGGAAAGGGGATAGAGATGAATTTACTTCTCAGAAAAAAGAGTTATAAAATAAAAAAGCCGGGCTCTTTTACCAAGCCCGGCTTTTTACAAATCTTCTAATTACAACTTTCTATGTTCTATGATCTTATTTTTATGTTCAACAACTTGATAATATCTTTAGGTTCCTGAATCCGCATAATCATGCCTAAAGGGTATGGTTTTGAAGGAGATGCAGAAAATGATAATTTTTTAGGGTTTTCAATAAAATCTATAATCTCACTCAACGATTTCTTTGTCAAATCGTCATTTTCATTTTCAATTTCAACTTCAATGTCTTGGATTATCGATCTTTTAAGAGTTTCAAGGTCTGGATAATTTTGTATTGCGACTCTAAAATTTAGAAAACGTTCGAGTAGGGAATCTTCTTTATATTTAATTTTGGCTTCGTGAAAAATGATTTGTGGAAAAGTGAAAAATAGACCAGCTATTTCACCTGGCTCCAAAGAGATATTCCCCAAGCGAAAACTGACACTGATTTCCCCCGCTTCATTGTTACCGCCACCGAACATCGCCACCACGGATAGCGAAATAATAGGCCACCGCTTTGCCGGAGACACGACCCCAGCCTATATTTTCTTCCCCCAAAAAAATCTTAAATTTAGATCTA
>PIVS01001120.1 GCA_003353855.1 Desulfobacteraceae bacterium | reverse complement strand
TGACCCGTTTTTTTATTTTTTCTTTTTCTTGTATTAATCCATTTTGATTTATCTGGCGCAAGCGCCCCGGCGGGTATAATGACATGAAGATGATAATGGGCGTTTAGTTGCTGATCCCAAGTATGCAGGATAGAAAGAAAGCCCAAGTTACCCTCCAGATGCCATTTGGGATCAAGACCAAAAGCCATTAGGGTCTCTTTAACTGCTTTAAACAGAATGTTTAAAAGCGTATCGGTATTTCTTAAAATAAGAGGATTTAATTCATGGGGCAGCGTAAATACATTATGAAAATATCCAATGGGTAAAAGCTCTGCTTTTCTAGCCTCCAACCATCTGGCCTTCTTAAGCGCTTGACATTTAGGACAATGACGATTTCGGCAAGAATTGTATTCATTTTGTTTAAAACCGCAACAGTTGCACTTTCGAGTATGCCCCCCCATCAAAGGCGTTCTGCAATTCATAATATCCCATACCAGCTTTTGAGTATGAAAAGGGATCAGCCGAGTTCTTTCGTATGTCTCCCAATAACGCTGAAACACATCAGCCACTTCAAATCTGGGTTTTTCTTCTGAAACCGGATTCGGTGCAGACATTAATCCTCCCCAATTGACGGTGTGGAATTCGAAAGCTCCATTCTGTCAAAAGGAGAAGACACGTTTTTGATGAAATCGGTGGCCAAATGAAGGTAGATCACTGTGGTTGAAAGATTGGAAAGCCTCCTGA
>PIVS01001119.1 GCA_003353855.1 Desulfobacteraceae bacterium | reverse complement strand
ATTGCGGATCATCGCAGTTGTCTGCAAGGGCTGTGTATTTTTTCATGGCAAGCTCTTCATTTTTCATTGCAATACCAATGGCACCCTTAAGATCCATATCCTCGTTAACTTCGGGCATTTCAATAGTTTCAGATACCTTAAAATCCTTTTCAAAATTGAAAAAAGAGGTGTCCATTTTATCTTTGTTTAAAACAGCGGTCAGGATTTTTTCATGTTTTGCTTCTTCCCGGGCAAATTTTTCAAACAATTCCGTTAAAAAGGCGTCCTTGATTCGCTCAGCAACCTTCTCATAAAATTGTTTTGCCTCAATCTCGCCTTTAATCGCATCGGAAATGACCTGTTTATATTTTTTCAAATCCATGAGCAGCCTCCATATGGTTTTAGCTGTGTTTAAAAATCAGTGCACAGGACATAGTAGACCATAAAAAAAATGATCGCAAGAAAAACCCATGGGGGGGATCTGTAAATAATATTTGCAATTATTTGAAATTTTTGTCCCCATGATCAGGTGAAGCGCAGAACTGCTTATTCTTCCCTGGGAGATTCCTGGCCTTCTTCTATGGTTGGTTCCTGGGCAGTATTTTTTTGTTTTTCCAATTTGCGCAGTCTTTTTTCTTCTTTTTTCTTTTTCTTTGCCAATTCTTTCTGACGCTTTTCAAATGAATAGTTTGGTTTGAACAAGATTAACTCCCTGTGAATGTTGCTGGTTGACCGCAAAAGAGA
>PIVS01000588.1 GCA_003353855.1 Desulfobacteraceae bacterium | reverse complement strand
TTTTCTGTTGTTTTTTCTTAAAATATGTTACACTTATCTCTTTTATTTACAGTTAATTATATTAATAAATATTTATACTTTTAAGGAGTTTATATGGGTTTGATATCATCAACTCATTCCATGAGCCGCTACCACATTGAAGGTGAATTTGAGGCAACGGTAATGGATGAAGTTCGAAAAGGACTAATAGAAAATGCAATACCAAAAATAGAAAACGAATATGAAGAACTTTCAGCCGGGTGGACCCCCTATGAAAGCCCTTATAATCCTGATTTTGAAAAATTCCCCTTTATTTTCGGCACCTATTTTCTCTTTTCCCTGAGAATTGATAAAAAATCAATACCGACAAAATTAGTCCAAAAACAGATGGCCATGGCCATTGATAAAAAAAAGGAAGAAACAGGCCGGGATTTTTTGTCAAAAAATGAAAAGTCTGAAATTAAAGAGCTGATACTGGATGTGCTCATGCATAAAATTCCCTCCATCCCAAACCTTTATGATGTGCTTTGGAGTTATGAAGATAAAAATCTTTTTTTGTTTACCACCCAGAAAGCTGCCAATGAATTATTTGAAACCATTTTTTTAAACTCCTTTAATCTAAAACCAATCCGGCTGTTTCCCTACACCATTGTTGAAACAAAATCTAATTTTTCAGCCCCTGAAAAAGACCGGGTTATCTCCCTATCTCCCTTAAAATACGTAAAAGGATAATCATGCTTGATATTGCAACCGCTTACAATAAATATACCTTTCTTGGTAATGAATTTCTAACCTGGATCTGGTTTCTCATTGAAAAGGATCAGAATATTGCAGCCATAATGGAATCCAAAGAACCTGTTTCCCTGGAAATAGGAAATTCAATTGTCCTTGAGAACAACCTCGGGGATAAATCAAAGGAAAAAATTTCAATAAAGGGGGACAAGGCAGGTCTTGAGGAAGGCACCACAGCCCTTAAAAAAGGAGCCTTTGTTACTGAATTAAACCTTTTGTGTAAAATGGGGGAAGAAGAGGAATATAAATTTACCATCAAGGGGGAGAGTTTTAATATCACCGGACTTAAAACCCCATCCACCCAGACCACAAAATCCGAAGATGAATTAGAGGGAATGATCCTTGAAAAAGCCTATTTATTACTGAAGGTTACACAAGTTATTGACACTCTTTTTTTAAAATATATTGAACAAAGAATTTCAGATGACTGGAAAACCAAAGGATTACAACAGATTAACGACTGGATCCATGGGTGATAATAAAATGTTCAAAACTTTATAGGTTTTGAACACTTTTAAAATCAGGTAAATAACTATTGGTTTATATACACTATACAAACATGATTTTAACAAAAAAACAGCAGCTGTTTTCATAAAAATTCAGACACTTATAAAGTTATGAACATTTAAACAGGCCTTATTATTGTTATTATCTTTATTTAATTAATATATTAATACAACCATCAATATTTAATAATTGATAATTCAAAGGATTTAATATAAATGTTTATGGATATACAATTTTTAAGAAAAGGATTTTAAATGAAATTTTCGTTTAATAAAAAGGATATTCTGGAGATATTATCCAAGATCCAGGGAATTACAGGGAGGAAAACCAATCTATCCATCACCTCTGATATCCTGATTAAAGCTGTGGGATCCCAGATCAGTATCACAGCAAATGATCTGGAAACTGTTTTTACAGGCACATATGAGGCCCAGGTTGAGACAGAGGGCGTATTGTCTATTAATTCCCAGAAATTTTTTGAAATCATCAGAGAATACCCTGACAATGAAATTGTTGTAAATGAAGTGGAGAACAGATGGGTTGAAATTGGTCAGGGAGATAGTATTTACCATATTGTTTCATCTGACTATGAAAATTTTCCTGAAACCCCTGTCGTCGAAAATATAGATTTTATTGAGGTTAGTGCCAATGACCTTAAAAAAATGGTGGCGGTTTCATCGGTTGTCGGTTTTGCAGGAGATGAAAAAAGAATATATGTTCTGGGATCACTGATTGAAAAAATTGTATCCAACGGCCAGGAACTATTGAGAATTGTATCAACAGATTCCAGGCGTCTCCATTGTTATGATGCCCCATTTACAGGAGAATTGATTCTGCCCGATGAAAGTGTGATTGTTCCTAAAAAGGGGTTGGGTGAGCTGAATAAATTTATTGACAGTAATTTAGATGCAATCCGGGTGGGGGTTAAAGAAAATAATTTTATTTTTCAGCGGGCAAACGAATCCATCATGATCAAGCTTCTGGATGGAGAATATCCCGATTATAAACCAATTATCAATTATGATGAAATGATACCCATGGAAGTGGATAGAAATATGTTCTCCACCCTGATGAAGCGGGTATCAATATTAACATCCGATGATTATAAAAGTGTGATTCTCAATTTTAAAGAGAACGAATTAACGGTGACGATCACAAATCCAGAGATAGGTGAATCTAAAGAGCGCCTCATGATCGGTTTTTCAGGTGAAGAGATCAAAAGCGCCTTTAACCCGAAATATTTTAAGGATGCGTTAAGCTTGTTTGAAGATTCAATTGTGGTCATCAATGTCAAAGATAGTAAAAGCCCCTGCATTATCAAGAGTCTTGATAATGATAAACTTGTTTGTGTAATAATGGCAATGCATATATCATGAAAAATAGTGAATTAGAAAAAGAGTATAGTGCGGATAGCATAAAAGTTTTAGAAGGTCTTGAAGCGGTTCGTAAACGGCCATCCATGTATATTGGGAATGTGGACCTCCAAGGTCTTCATCACCTGGTATACGAGGTTGTGGATAATAGTATTGACGAGGCCATGGCGGGTCACTGCGACAAGGTTTTGGTCACCATCCATTCGGATATGAGCGTGAGTGTGGAGGACAATGGCCGGGGTATCCCCATTGAAATGCATGAAACAGAGCATAAACCTGCCTGTGAAGTGGTCATGACCAAACTCCATGCCGGCGGTAAATTTGACAAGGATTCCTA
>PIVS01000113.1 GCA_003353855.1 Desulfobacteraceae bacterium | reverse complement strand
TTCCGATGAGCCCCATCTCTTCCCGCAGCAGGTGCAGCAGGGTCCAATGGTCCTTGACCTCATGGGAGATCTCATCTCCGTTTAATAAAAAAGATATCTGTGTCGTCATGGGTGATCTTCCTCCTAGCGATTAGTTATTAATTCAAGGCATTTGAGTCCCATGCGCCGGACATGAACCCGTATCATCTCTTTTCTGTGCCAGGCTTTTCCCCTGATACTGTCCCGAACTTTGGATTGGTCTGCAGCCATATTGCCGGCTTCATTTAAAATTTCTTCGGTGATTTGTTTTTCCACCAGGAAATCTTCGGCATCGCAGGCCCGCATGGGATTGGGAGCCGCAACCCCTAAACAGATCCTTGCTTTGATACAGGTTTTATAATCGGAATTTAGTGTCAACAGAACACCGATACCGATGAGGGGAAGCTCCATGGCAGCCCTGCGGCCAAATTTGGTATAACAGCTTCCCGTACGGGGGGCCTGGGGGGGGATGGTAATCTTTTTCAGGATTTCCCCGGGCTTTAAAATGGTTTGATAGGGAGCCACAAACAGATCTTTCACCGGGCAGGAGCGTTCACCGTCGGGGCCGTGGAGGAGAGCCACCCCGTCCAGGGCAATCAGGGGAATGGCGCCGTCGGCGGAAGGCACTGCATTGATGAGGTTGCCGCCGATTGTCCCCACGTTTCTGATCTGTAAAGACCCGATATTGGACACGGCATCATAAATAATGGGGTAGTCGTTTTGGATCATCAAAGATTTTTCCAGGGTGGCATGGGTGACCAGGGCACCGATGGAAAGCTCGTTGGTTGCCCTATTTTTTTTGAGCTTATTCATCTCCTCTATCTTTTTCAGGGAGATCAGATAATCGGGTTCCATCCACCCCTCTTTGAGCTTAACAATTATATCCGTGCCCCCGGCCATGTATTTTGCCGTCTCACTGTGCTCACCGTAAAAAGAAATGGCTGTCTCAACACTTTCGGGAGATAAGTATTTAAATGCTTTCATGGGGCTCCTTTTATTCTCCTCGATTATCGAAGATTCGCTGGGCTTTGCCGGGGTACCTTGGCAGATCGCCATAGCCATAGATATCTGCATCACAGCTGACCATTACCTTTGAGTGTACAAATATCCTCCGGGTAAACCCCGGCCTCTTCAAAGTGTTTTCTGTAAAATGTGGATCCGTAGTAGGCATGGGCAATTGTCCATTTCAGCCCGGTAAGTTGATTATCAAACAATTGTCCGCGGTCAGCGAAACTTGGCATAAAGCTTTTCTTCATTTGTGGCTCCCTTAAATATATTTATGGAAGCAAGTGGGCAGTTGCCCGTCTCACCGCCTATCTATTTATACGGAGTTCTGTTTTCACGGAGTTCCAACGTCGAGTTCAGGTCGAGAATGAGAGAGTCAGGGGCAATGATAACACCGTAATCTTGTTTGGCTTTTTCAATACTTACATATCCATATTGTACATCTTGTTCAACCGCTTTGGGATCGCGTTCAAGGGGGTCTCCATATCCGCCGCCCCCGGCGCTGATAAAGGAGATCCTGTCCCCTGAATCACAAAAGGTAAGCGTGCTTGGGTTGGCCGCATCTTTGTTTTTCAAAAATTTGGCCTTTGCCCCGTCTCTCCCCTTGAAAATGCCCTGGGGCGGGTAGATGAACCGGCCTGCCTGTACGGCAATGGTGGTCCTTGCCGGTGCATCATTTTCATTTCCTTCCCCTTTGGGTGATCTGATGATCATCTGCCGGCCGATGCCTCCCCGTTGTTTGCCCGGTCCCCCTGAATCCATGATAAGTCCTCTGGATTCAACAATCAAAGGGGTGTCGCTTTCAAGGATCTCCACCGGGGTGTTGGCCCCGTTGGCCGGAAAAATGGCGCAGTGATGGCCGTCTGCCCTGGAAGAGGCACCCATGCCGCCGCCCCGGATGATCATGGTGTGCCAGGGTTTGCCTCCGGCCCTTTTGCCGTAGAGGATATTGGTCTGGGCAGGGGTGCCGCCGGAACCGGCAATGATATTGTCCGGGGTGGCGGGCCCCAGGGCATTAAAAACCATTTCCGTCATAAAATGCCCCACCTGCATCCTTGCAGCAACAGCCGCCGGAAATGTGCAGTTAACGATACACCCTTTAGGAGCCGTCATCTTAATGGGCCGGATGGCCCCTTCGTTTATGGGAATATCAGGATCAAAGGCAGATTTTATGGCCATGAACACATAGGCATAGGTGAAATTGTAAACCACATTCACCCCCCAGTCCACCTGACCGGAGGTGCCGTCAAAACCCACTATAATATCCGACCCCGCAACAGTCACACTCAGTTTAATCCGGATATCCTGTTTTTCCCCGGCCCCTTCGATGATGCCGATATGGGGATAAACACCATCGGGTATCTCTTCAATGGCCGACCGCATGGAGTTCTCCGTTCTCCCGATGATTTCATCTGCCAGGTCATCCAGGGTGGAAAGACTCTCATCTTCCATCATTTCAATGATCTTTTGGGCGCAAACATAATTGGCCGATAATTGGGACCTGATGTCCCCCATGACCTCCTCCGGGGTTCTCACATTCCATTTGATCATGTTGAGAACATCAACATTGAGTTTGCCTGCATCATGGAGCCTGGTCAAAGGGATGTAGATGCCTTCTTCAAACACCTCTCTATTGTCAGATGATACCCGCCCGCCGATATCCGAGTGATGGAAGACACAGGCCGTGAAGGCCACGACTTTTTCCAGATAAAATATCGGGCTCAACACACAGACATCATTGAGGTGTCCTGCCAGAAGCCAGGGGTCATTGACAATAAAGACATCCCCATCCTTGTAATCTGCCAGGGGAATGGAATTGATAATTTTTTTAACCCCCAGGGCCATGGCACCGGCCTGGCCCGGGGTGCAAAAGGTTCCCTGGACCAGTTCTTGTCCCCGGCTGTCCGTGAACATACAGGTGTAATCATGGGCATCCCTCAGAAGGCTTGAAAAGGCTGTCCTTGCAACGGAAGCATCTGCCTCGTCCACAATGGAAACCAGTCTGCGCCAGAGAATCTCAAGGGTAATGGGGTCGAAGCTGTTCCCTTTATTCTTAATCTGGTAATTCATGATTTTTCCCCCTGGCCCGTCCATTAGCTCGATTTTTATTAATAAAGGCAATCCAGATAAAGCCGAATTCGTCCACCCTTGCATCTGCATCCTCCCCCATGACAATGGTGGACTCCCGTTCTTCAATAATGGCAGGCCCCGGTATCCTTGCATTGGGGAAAAGTTTAGACCGGTCA
This sequence comes from Desulfobacteraceae bacterium, assembly GCA_003353855.1. Taxonomy (GTDB): domain Bacteria; phylum Desulfobacterota; class Desulfobacteria; order Desulfobacterales; family Desulfobacteraceae; genus NBML01. The sequence continues at coordinate 9,221 of PIVS01000113.1, read as the reverse complement.
TAGACCGTAAAGGGAATATAATCCTTTTGAATAATGGAAAATGCCCGGCGCTCCCCTTTGATACAGGAGGCCATATCACAATTCTCACCATCCCCCATATGACAGGTCAGCTTCGGAATGGAAAAAGGCCGCCTGGGCAGGCTGGCTCTTACCTTGAAGGTGACAAGCTCCACCGGGGTGTCCTTATAGGTCCGGCCGTAGAGCCGCTTGTATTCCGTGTCAAAAAGTGCCCGGATCTCCTCCCCTGAAAAAGAGTCAAAGGCAAAATTTTCAATACTCAGGTCTGTTTCAGCCCCCTGGCCCACAAAGCGCATCAACAGGGTCCGTTCAAAAAGGATCTCCCGGCCACGGGCCACATCCTCCAGAATACCGGCGCTTTCCTGCTCCAGTTCCTGAAAAAGGGATTCAACCTCTTTAAAGTCTGCCTTCTCCAGACCCATCCGATGGCTTCTGGAAAGGTCAAATGCCACGGGAGCCGTGAAAAATCCCAGGGCTGACCCCACCCCTGCCAGGGGCGGTACCAGGATGGCCTTCGCCCCGATCTTTCTGGCAAGGCCGTAGGCATGGACAGGTCCTGCTCCCCCAAAGGCCGACATGGTGATGGTGTTGGGATTTCCGCCTTTTTCCGCAATATGGGTTTTGGCAGCCGCAGCCATGGTTTCATTGATGAGATCATGGATGCCGAAGGCCGCCTCCACCATGGTGGTTCCCAGGGGGGCTGCTATTTTTTCCCGGATGGATTTTTTGGAAAGTTCGATGTCAAGGGCCATGGCACCCCCCAGAAAAAAGTCAGGATCCAGATAGCCCAGCACAAGATCCGCATCCGTCACCGTGGGGTTAACCCCTCCCTGGATATAACAGGCAGGTCCGGGGTCTGCCCCGGCACTTTCAGGACCCACTCCCAGCAACCCCAATCGGTTGATCTTGGCAATGCTGCCCCCGCCGGCACCGATCTCCATGAGATCCACCACCGGCACCTGGATGGGCAGTCCGCTTCCCTTTTTAAACCGCTGGACCCGGCCCACCTCAAAGGTGGAAACAAGGCCTGCATGGCCCTTCTGGATCAAGCAGGATTTTGCCGTGGTTCCCCCCATGTCAAAACAGAAAATGTCCCTGATATCAAACATATTTCCATAATACTGGGAGGCAATAACCGCGGCTGTGGGGCCGGATTCAATGATCCGGACGGGAAATTCCCTGGCTGTATCCACCGAGGTGATCCCCCCGGAAGACAGCATGATAAAAAGTTTGCCGGAAAACCCCATGGACCAAAGTCTGGACGTCAGTTTTTTCAAATACCGATAGGTGATGGGTTTGACATAGGCATTCACAGCCGTGGTGCAAGAGCGCTCATATTCCCGGATCTGGGGAAGCACTTCAAAGGAGGTGGAAAGAAAAAGATCAGGGGCCTCCCGTTCAATGATCTCCTTTGTTTTTTTTTCATTTACAGGATTTTCATAGGAGTTAATAAAGCAGACCGCCAAAGATTCGATGCCGGTTTTTTTGAACTTTTCCAGCACCGATATCACCTGATCTTCTTCCACCTCTTTTAACACTCCGGCATCCGCCGTGATCCGTTCGTCAATCTCCATGCGAAGGGCCCGGGGCACGATGGGCTCGGGATATTCGCTGAAAATATCATAGGCGTCGTAGCGGATTTCCCGTCCCAGTTCCAGAACATCCCTGAACCCTTTGGTTGTGATCAGACCGGTCTTTGCCCCTTTTCTTTCGATGATGGCATTGATGACCAGGGTGGTTCCGTGGATGACCTCTTCCACCCGGTCCATGAAACCGGGTAGTGTTTCGGCCATCTGGCGGATGCCCTGTTCCACGGCATCTGACGGATCAGAAGGGGTGGTCAGGCATTTATTTGTATGAAATTGCCCCGTACGATTATTGACCAGTACAAAATCTGTAAACGTGCCGCCAATATCACACCCAAGGCGATAAGTCTCTTCCAACGGACACCTCCTTAATTTGTGCCAGTCATTAGTAAAACTCAGGCTCATTCCATTCACCAAAGGTCTTTTTGAACACCCCGGCCATCTCCCCTATCGTGGCATAGGCATGGCAGCATTTCACCAGATGGGGCATGACGTTATCACTGCCCCTTGCGGCTTTTTCCAGGGCCGAAAGACTTGCTGCCACTTCTTTGTCATCCCGGGAGGCTTGGATCTCTTTTAAGCTGGCCTTGGATTTTTCGGCCCATTCCTCGTTATAGGCATGGAGTTCCACATTGGGCTGTTGGGCAATGGTATCTGTCCTGGCTTTATCGGGTCCCTGTGGGCCCCCCACCTTTTTGTAAACTCCTGCCTGGAGGCCTTTTTCAAATTCATAGGCCTGCCTGGATATCTTCTTGTGGATCAAACCGGTTCCAATGCAGTTGACCATGCCCCCCAGTTTTTGAACCTCTTTCATCTCCTCCAGGATTTTTTCTTCCATCTCAAGGGTGAGGGTTTCGATAAAATAGGAACCGGCCAAAGGATCCACGGTATCCCGCAGCCCCACCTCATCCATGAGCAGTTCAAGGGTTCGCAAGGAGAGGAGGGCAGACCTGGGAGTAGGGATGGTATAGGCTTCGTCAAAGGAGCACAGGGCCGTGGTCTGGGCACCGGACAGGGCAGCTCCCATGGCATAATAGGCCCCCCGCATGATATTATTTTCCGGCTGTTCCTTGGTCAGGCCGGAACCTCCGCCGCCGAAAAGTCCCCTTAAAAAGAGTTTTTTCTTGTCCTTTACCCCGTATTCGGTTTTCAGCATTTTGGCCCAGAGTTTCCGCGCAGCCCTGAATTTTGCAATCTGTTCCCACATATTGCCGTAGACATTAAAATTAAAGGAAAACCTCCCCACAAAATCTTCCGGGGGAATGTCCCTTGCCACCACATTGTCGATATAGGCCTTGGCAATCTCAAAGGCATAGGCAATTTCCTGGGCAGGTGTGGCACCGGATTCCCTGATATGGTATCCGCAGATACTCACAGGATTGGATTTGGGCAATTCCTTAACAGCGTATTCAATGGAATCCCCCACAAGGCGCACCCCGTGCTCAACAGGATAAATCCATGCCCCCCGGCCGATCATCTCCTTTAAAATATCATTCTGGGGGGTTACGGAAATCTGATCCTTGGAATACCCGAATTTTTCTGCTGTTGCCTGGTACATGGCCATCATAATGGTGGCAACGGCATTGATGGTCAGCCCAGACCCGATGCGGTCCAAAGGGATGCCGGCAAAGGCTGTCTCAAAGTCCTTTAAAGAGTCAATGGCCATGCCCACCCGGCCCACTTCCCCTTCGGCCAGGGGATGATCCGAGTCATATCCCATCTGGGTGGGAAGGTCAAAGGCCACGTTCAGGCCGTTCTGCCCGTTGGCAATCATGAGTTTGAACCGTTCATTGGTCTCTTCCGGGGTGCCGAATCCTGTGTACTGCCGGGTGGTCCAAGCACGGCTCCGATAGCTTTGGGGATGAATGCTGCGGGTAAAGGGATAACACCCTGGAGCCCCCAGGTCTTTCTCATAGGTAAAGCCTGCATTTTCGAGATCTTCAGGACCATAAACAGGTTTTATCTTTATACCGGACTGGTAGGTGACCTCTTTGATTCCCCCCCGTTCATCCTTGATATATTTTGCAACACCCATATTTTACCTCTCTTATTTGAACAACGCTTTCATGCCTGTGTTAATCTCGTCAAAGGAAGTGCCGCCGGGAAAGACAGCTGCAACCCCCATCTGTTTAAGCCCGGGAATATCCTGGAAGGGGATCACCCCGCCCACCACAAGGCGGATGTCGGAAAGATCCTTTTCGAGCATCATGGCCATGAGTTTTCTGCAGATGGGCAGATGGGCCCCGGACATGATGCTTAACCCTATGACATCAACTGCTTCCAGGGTGGCTGTCGCAATGATTTGCACCAGGGTCTGGTGCAGACCTGAATAGATCACTTCAAACCCTGAGTCTCTCAGGGCCAGGGCCACAATTTTAGCGCCCTTGTCATGGCCGTCCAGACCAGGTTTTGCTATCAATACCCGAATTTTGTTTTCCATAGGTCATCTTCCTTTTAATATTTTTTGTACCACCTGCTCAGCAGCACGAACCGGATCTATTTCATGGGATGCAAGCCTGGCTAACACTTCCCTGTATTCCGTCACAGGTGGCGGGCACCGTCACAATCACGATGGAATGGGCAATAGAGGAGACTTCAAACTCTCCTTGACCTGGTCGATGATGGCATTTTTTAAATATTCAAACACATCATGTCCCAGAGATTTTCTTGCCCTAAAACTATTGTCTAATTTCATCTGATTCCTGTTTCTTTTGGTTCCCTGTTCTATTTTGATAAAATTTGTCTTCCAATTGTGGTCTGCAGCACTTCATGGGTGCCGCCGCCGTAAAGCAGAAAGCGGTTGTCTCGATAATATCTTTGTACTGAATATTCCATGGAATAAGCATATCCCCCGAATATCCTTGTGGCCTCATCGGCAGCAGAGCAGGCGGATTCCACGGTGAAATATTTGGCCATGGAGGCTTCGTTGAGGCAGGATTTTCCATTGTCGATCAAATGGGTAACCTTGTCCACCATTAGCTGGCCTGCCGCAAGGTTGACGGCCATGTTAGCGATTTTTGCCTGGATGAGCTGGTACTTGCCGATTGGGCTTCCAAAGGCTGTTCTTTCCTTGCAGTATTGGATGGAATCATCCATGGCTGCCCTGTGAAGCCCTAGGGCCAGGGAGGCGGTCATGATCCTGATCTCCGCAAGAATCTTTAAGAGCACTGAAAGTCCCTTGCCCTCCTGTCCCAACCTGTGGTGATCCGGGATATGGCAGTTCTTGAAATAAATTTCAGAAATGGAAGAACTCCGGGTTCCCAACAGATCAAAGGGTTTGGAAAATGAAAATCCCGGTGTGTCGCTGGGCACCAGGAAAAAACCGAGTCCCTTAAATCCTTTGGAAGGATCTGTCTGGCAGAGCACCGTATGAAAGTCTGCCTTGGGACCGCTGGTAGCCCAGGTTTTCATTCCGTTGATCACCCAGCCGTCCTGGGTTTTCGCGGCCCGGGTGGTCACCGCCTTAAGGTCTGATCCTGCATCGGGTTCGGTGAGCTGGAAGGACCCTTTTTTCTCCCCTTTCAGGGCCGGGTATAGATATTTGTCATGGAGTTCCTGGTTACCGAAGAGGTAGAGCCCGTTAGTGGACATGAGACATTGCATGGCCACGGTGGCCCCCAGGCTCATGAGCCCCCGGGCCAGCTCCTGCATGGCAATGCAGTACAGGGTGGTGTTCCCCCCGGATCCTCCCACCTCTTTGGGATACCGGATACCGAAAAGCCCCATCTCCCCGAGTTTTTTAAAAAGATGATCGGGAAACTCCGCCCTTTCGTCGTATTCCCTGGCAATGGGGATAACTTCCTTGTCCACAAACTCTTTCATGGTCTTTTTGACCATATCTTCTGCATTTGACCTTATCGTAAGCTTACCACTTGATGTTGGGGATTTTTTTACCTTGGTATTCATTACAGGGTCCCTCCCTTTGATAGCTGGGCAATCATCTCCGGCACAATCTCATGGACATCCCCCACAATCCCCCAGTTGGCCACATTAAATATGGGAGCCTGTGGGTCATTGTTAATGGCAATGATGTAGCGGGATTCCATCATGCCGGCCCTGTGCTGGATGGCACCGGAAATACCGCAGGCAATGTAAATTTCGGGGCGGACTGTCTTGCCCGTCTGTCCCACCTGGGAATGCTGCTCCATGATCCCCTGTTCAACAATGAGCCGTGTACAGGCAAGTTCTCCCTCCAGAAGGTCTGCCAGCTGCTCCAGCATATCAAACCCCTCCTGGCCGTTGATCCCTCGGCCCCCTGCCACGATCACATTGGCCTCGGTAATATCACCGCCGGTTCGCGGCTCTTTGATTATTTCCAGAATTTTGGTTTTGATATCCATCTCATTTAATGGAAGGGAAACCCTTATGATCTCGGCATTCACATTTTCAACAACATTTTTTTCCATCACCCCGGGCCGTACCGTGGCCATCTGGGGACGGGAATACCTGTTGGCAATGGTGGCCATGACATTGCCCCCAAAGGCCGGCCTTGTCTGCCACAATATCTTTGAGGCTGAAATTTTTGAAGCCTGGTCCTCTTGATCCGGGCTTTTATCGTCTGATTTTTCTGTATCCTCATCAATGGTCAGCTCGGTGCAGTCGGCGGTAAGACCCGTGCCCACCCGCCGGGAAACCCGGGGAGCAAGGTCCCGGCCCAGGGCCGTGGCCCCCATGAGCAGGATAGATGGTTTGTACTGGTTTATCAGATTTTCCATGACATTTGCATATGCAATGGTCCGGTAATCTGCCAGAAGCGCATCCTCCACCAGATAAATCTTTTCAGCCCCGTGCTCGGCCAATGTGTCGCAGAGATTTTCAACCTGGCTGCCCACAAGAACCGCGGATACCGTTTCATTGAGACCACCAGCCAATTGCCGTGCCCTGCCGAGAAGTTCCAACACCACATTGGCCAGAACCCTGTTAATCTGCTCGGCAAACACCCATACGCCGGAGTAATCGGAAAAGTCCGGCACCACCCTTGGAACGATATCAGATCCGATGGCCTCTTTTTTACAGACATCCAGGCAGGCCCCGCAGGAGGTGCACCGGTCCGTGACCACTGCCACCCCGTCAGCCATCTCAATGACTTCATAGGGACAGACCCGCTGGCACAGCTTGCATCCGTCACACTCTTCTTTATTTATCCAGATTGTCATATTTTCTCTCCAATGGGCTACAACTTGCCGGCCATGGTTGTATCGCTATTTTTGAGACGGCTGAACAATTGGTTTACCACCTCTTCCTTGCTGCCTCTCAGAATTTCATTCTGCCGCTTGAAATTGGGTGTAAAGGTTTTGATAACATGGGTGTTGGAGCCTTCCAACCCGACATCGCAGGTGTTGACCCCGATGTCGGCCGCATTCCATACAACTATGGGTGCCTTGTCCGAGCAAGAGGTGATCAGCCGTTCCATGTGGGCATACCTCGGCTGGTTCACCTTTTTTATCACCGTGAGAAGGGCGGGCAATTGACAGGCCAGTCGTTCAACCTCGTTGTCAAGCCGGCGCTTGACAATGATTTCACCTGATTCCCCTGATTCACCGGGCGTTACCTGTTCAATCTCCTTGACATAGGTGGCCTGGGCAATGCCCAGCCAGTCAGCCACCTGGGGCCCGATCTGGGCTGTATCACCGTCAATGGCCTGGTGGCCGCAGATAATCAGAGAATAATACCCGATTTTTTCTATGGCCCGGCTCAATGTCAGGGAGGTGGCCCAGGTGTCTGCCCCGGCAAAGGCCATGTCGCAGAGTAAAATTCCCTTGTCCGCTCCCATGCCGATGGCCTGGGTCAAAGCATCCACGGCCTGGGGGGGGCCCATGGAAACTGCAATCACCTTTGCCCCGGTCTCTTCCTTGATTAGTATGGCGGCTTCCAGGGCATGGAGGTCATCGGGATTCACAATACTTTCCAACCCCTCCCGGATCAGATTGCCTGTTTTGGGGTTAAACTTGACCTTGGTGGTGTTGGGAACCTGTTTGACAAGTACGATGATGTTCATATCAAATAATGCCTTTTTCTTTATATTTCAATAGAGTAGCCTCGTCGTAGCCTAGAAGGCTGCCGTAGATCTCCTGGTTCTGCTCCCCGAACCTTGGGGGAAAGGAAAGTTTTCTATCGCACCCTTCCAGAAAGGGGGTCATGTTCGGCGGCGGGGCCAGGGTCACCTGGGTGCCTGTCACAGGATCGGATGAGGTTAAAACTTTATTGACCACCAGGGGGTCTTCCACCACTTCATTCACATTCTTGATCTTGGAAATGGGCACGGTAATGGAGGTGAACAGATCGATGAGTTCTTCCGAAGTATAAAGTTTTGTGATGGCGTTGATGGCCTTGTTTAAGTTTTTCACGTCCTCGATCCTGCCCTTGTTCTTCTGGTATTCATCCTTTGCAAGGGAGGAGAACATGGGCTGTTCCACCATGGCTGCCCATTGCCTGTCATTGCCCGCGGCCAGGTATACAAATCCGTTGCTGGTTTTATAGACCGAAACCGGGGAGAAAAATTCATGGGTGTTGCCCCTCCTGGATATATGGGTGCCAAAGCTCTTGGAAAGGGCAATGGGAACCGTGAGCCAGGAGACAGTGGATTCAAACATGGACAGGTCAATCCTTGTGCCTTCCCCGGTCTCCGTCCGTTTTAACAAAGCCTTCATCAAAAGCCCGTAACCGTGTTCAGAGGTTCCCATGTCCGGCAGGGGAATCCCCAGCGCCTGGGGGTCGCCGCCGGCTTCCCCGGTTAGTTCCATTAAACCGGATCTTGCCTGGAGGATGGGGTCATAGGCCCCTTCATTGGAATCGGGGCCAAAGCCGGTGAGTCCCAGCCAGATGATATCCGGTTTGATTTCCTTCATCAGTTCATAGGCAATGCCCAGTTTCTTATAATTTTTGGGGAGCTGGTTGGTGACAAAGATATCCACGGAAAGTTCCCGTACCAGTTTTTTAAATATTTCTTTGCCTTCCGGGACTGCCAGGTTAAGGGACAAGGCTTTTTTCCCGGAGTTGATACATAAAAAGTAGGAGTTCATCCTATCTTCGTTGAGGACTTTTTCCCCGATGAAGCGGTTGGGATCGCCGTATATTGGGTGTTCCAGCCGGACAATATTTATGCCGTCCTGGGCCAGTCGATAGGTGAGATAGGGGGCAACCGTCGCCTGTTCCAGTGATAGTACGGTGAGGTTCTTAAAAAAATCCATAAAAATCTCCGTATATAGGTATTAAGGATGATTCAATTAATTAAACTGGCCCCTGCCTGTTTCATGGCAGCTGTCAAAGATTTTCAGGTTCATTTCCCGGAAGGTCCCGGGACTGATACTTTCAACGGTGGCCCGCAAATCATCGGCACCCAGAGGTCCCACACCAAAGGCCGAATAAAAGGCAATCATGCCCAGGTTGGTCGATTTGGGAGACCCCAGCTCCATGGCGGTTTTTCCTGCTTCCATGGCGTGGGGCACTATCTGCATTTTGTCCAGATACCCTGCCACACGTGGGTCCGGGAAGGTCTCTTTTGCATTGGCAAAGAGCATCCCCCCTTTTTTCAGATAGGGCAGATGCCGATAGGCTTCCGATTCATCTATGGACAATAGAAAGTCGGCTCCTCCGGCTCGGATCAGGCTGGATTTC
>PIVS01001118.1 GCA_003353855.1 Desulfobacteraceae bacterium | reverse complement strand
CAAGAAGGGGAGAATTCGATCTCAGTTAATTGCAAACGCATTGATCCAACATCCGCGTCTGAACTGACCATTGAATTACAGGCCAGAGACCTGTTTGTAAATGGGGCGACCAATTTCTCTCGAAAAGAAAAACTTGATGTCGGAAAAGAAAAAAGCTTTACTGACACCTTTACTATATGAGCCAATCCAATGCGAATTGAACAACCCGGAAAAGTGAGTGACCGGATAACCATGTTAGGGCGGAATGAGTCCTGTGTGTACCTGGTGAATGGCAAGGATGAATATGCAATCCTCGGGGGCGGCATGACCTATATTGCTCCGGATGTTATAGCCCAGATCAAGGCCGCCGATATTGAGGTTGAAAAGATCAAACGATTGGTCCTCCATCATTCCCATTTTGATCATGTGGGCATTGCCCCTTTTTTAAAACTGCAGTGGCCCTGGATAAAAATTAGCGCCTCTGTCCGGGCAAAGGAACTCCTTTCACGGGAGGATGTGGTGGCCGGCATTGTTGCTTTAAATCAGATGATGCTGCCCAAAAAGGATCGGGGTCATCTTCGTGAAAGCCTTGATATCAAAACCATGGGGGTTGATGAAACCGTTTCCCAAGGAGATGTTCTTTCCTGCGGGGATCTTGATTTTGAGGTCATTGATGTGCCCGGGCACTCTTCCTGCTCCATGGCCATTTATATCCCTAAAGAAAAGGTGCTTTCCGCCTCTGACTC
>PIVS01000112.1 GCA_003353855.1 Desulfobacteraceae bacterium | reverse complement strand
CTTTCCGCCCTGCTCAATTATGATCCCAAATGTTCTGTTACCAATATTGATGACGAAGATCCCATCTCCAACAACATCATCTATCTGGGCAACAAGGGATGGAATCTGATCAAGCTGAAAAATTTGGGTATTGAGATTCCCAATGGGTTTATCATTACCACAGAGGTGTTCAAGTGTCTGGATCTGATCAATAAATATACGCCGGCTTCGGTAAATTTTCAACAGCACGTGGCCGCCATGCTTACCCGCCTGGAAGAAAAAAACCATTCCTCCTTCGGGGATTCTGAAAACCCGTTACTTCTTTCGGTGAGAAGCGGGTCTTCCATTTCCCAGCCCGGGATGCTGGATTCCTTTTTAAATGTGGGGATCAACGAAGAAATTGCTGCCAGCATTGCCCGCAAAACAGGGAACCCCTGGTTTGCATGGGATTCTTACCGCAGGTTTCTCCAGGCCTACGGAATGACCTTTGATATCCAGCGGGATACCTTTGACCAGATAATCAGCAGTTTTAAGGAAAAGCACAAAATTTCTTTTAAGCGGTATTTTACCGGGGAGCAGATGAAGGAGGTGGCCCTGGCCTATAAGCAATTGCTCATGGATTCCGGGGTGAATCTGATTGAATCCCCCATGGAGCAACTTTTTCTGGCCATCCACAAGGTGTTTTCCTCATGGAATTCCAAACGGGCAAAGGACTATCGGCAGATCATGGGCATCTCCGATGACTGGGGCACAGCCGTGACGGTCCAGACCATGATTTTTGGCAATAGGTCCAGGCAGTCCGGATCCGGGGTGGTTTTCAGCCACAGCCCCAAGTTGCCCGGGGATGCCATCCGGCTCTGGGGGGATTTTACCATTGGCAACCAGGGTGAAGATGTGGTATCCGGTCTTGTAAAAACCCTTCCCATATCGGAAATCCAGAAGGATCTGGAGGACAGGGATTCAAAAATAAGCCTGGAAACCAAGTTTCCTGAAATTTATGAGCAACTTCGAATCATTGTCCAGCAATTGATCTACGAGGGTGGCTGGAATCCCCAGGAGATTGAATTTACCTTTGAGGGGCCGGAAAAAAAGGATTTGTTTATTCTCCAGGCCAGGGACCTCTCTTTGCGGGATCGGAAAAAAATGGTTGGTTTCGGGGCCGATGACAGGGAGCTTGAAAAGGCTTATCTGGGCCAGGGCATTGGCGTTTCCGGCGGTGCCATGAGCGGCAGAATTGTATTTACCCTGGAGGAAATAGACGGGTTCCGCCGTCAGGACCCGGATGCAAATTTGATCCTTGTCCGGAACGATACAGTGCCCGATGATATTCTTGAGATTGATGCGGCAGACGGGATATTAACGGCCAAGGGGGGGTTGACCTCCCATGCTGCTGTGGTGGCATACAACCTGATGAAAACCTGTGTTGTGGGTTGTGAAAACCTGTTGTGCAATGAACAGGATAAAGAGTGCAGGCTTGACGGCGTGAAAATGAAGGTGGGTGATTATATCAGCATTAACGGATACAAGGGGTCTGTGTATCAAGGTAAAATGAAAGTAAACTTAATTTAAAAAGGAAAGAGATATGAATACAGAAGAATCAATGGTCCTGGGCATTAACGGACTTGGGAGAATTGGAAAATTGTCCCTGTGGCATCATGTCGGCAGGAAATATTTTGACAAAATTGTGGTCAACGTTGGCAGGGAAGTGGGCACCTCAATGGAGGACATTATCCACTATATTGAACGGGACTCCACCTATGGCCGTGTGGAAGCCTATCTGAACGGATACCAGGGACAACCTGTTATCACCGATGTGGATGCCAAGGCCTCCACCCTTCAGATGAACGGTATTAAAGTTAAAATTTTGACAAATCACAGAAACCCCAAGGATATTGAATGGGCAGAACACGGGGTCAATATTGTTGTGGATACCACGGGCCAGTTCCTGGATCCCAATCTTTCCGCAGATGATCCCAAGGGTTCCATCCGGGGCCATCTTGAGGCGGGCGCCCAAAAGGTCGTGGCCTCGGCTCCCCTTAAGCTCAAACAGGGGGCTGTCATGCCCGAGGATGCGGTGACAACGGTGATGGGGGTCAATGATAAGGACTATGACCCAATTTGTCATACTATTATTTCCAATGCATCCTGCACCACCACCTGTCTTTCCCATATGGTCAAACCCCTGTTGGATGCCTTTGGTATCGAGCGGGTATTATCCGCCTCCATGGCAACGATTCATGCCGCCACCGGGTCCCAGCAGGTGTTGGATCGTCTGCCCAAAACAGGAGCCGTTGATTTGAGAAAAAACAGGTCCATCCTGAACAATATTATTTTGACCACCACCGGGGCTGCCAAGGCATTGCAATTGGTGATTCCGGAAATGGCAACCATTGGATTTATTGCCGAATCCGTACGAATTCCCACCTCCACAGGGTCTTTGATTATCCTGGTGATGAATTTCCAGGAAGAGCTCAATAAAAAGCCCATTCGCAGGGATATGATCAACGATATCTATCGCACAGCAGCAGAGCAGAATTCAAACGGCTACCTGGTTTTTACCAATAAACAGAATGTTTCCTCGGATATCATCGGCACCCCCAAGGCGGCAGCTGTCATCGAAGGCCATGAAACCCATACCCGGACCGGGGCCATCAATATTAATCTGGAACACATGCAGGGCATTGACAAGGAGGTTCTTGACAGCATCAAGGACCATGTGGGCAGTATCCAGGTTACCCAGTCCGTTATCTACGGGTGGTACGACAATGAAATGGCAAGCTATGTAAATATGATGGGCGACCGCACCGTATCCATTGCAGAATCCCTGGAATAGGGGAGGTGGGTTACCCCGTTTTTTTAAGGTTTCTTTTTTCTTTGTTCATGGTTGTCGGCATGTTTTTTTCTTTTGCCGGGGCAGATCCTCTGGATCTGCCCTTTTCCCCTGGAGAGGAAATCTCCTATAATATCCGGTGGCAGCAGGTCAAGGCCGGAACATCCAGCGTCAGGGTGCTGCCCTTCACCCGGGTGAACAATACCCCGGTTTTTCATTTTAAGATGACTGCCAAGAGCAATAAATTTGTGGATATGGTCTATAAAATCCGGGATACAATGGAGGGATTTGTTTTAGATGATTTTTCAGGCTCCCTGCTCTATAAACGGAGTTCCACCGGGAAAAGAAAAAAAGAGGTCCTTGTTGAATTTTTCCGGGAAAAAAAAGCGGTGGTCTATTCAAATTTTGGCGGCAAACGGGATCCGGTGGAAATCCCTGACCATACATTTGATCCTGTGGGAAGTTTTTTTCGGATGCGAACCCTTGATTTTGCGGTTGGCGCGGCCCTGACATTTCCAGTGACCGACGGGAAAAAATGTTTTTTTCAAAAAGTAGAGGTTGTCAAAAAGGAAAAGATCACCCTTCCATCAGGCACCTTTGAGACCTTTGTCCTGGTCCCTTCGGTTACCAATTTTTCAGGAGTGCTTGAACAAAGCCGTGACCACACGGTGCGGATCTGGATCTCTGCCGATGAAAAAAAAATCCCCGTCCGAATTCAGATAAACGTAGCGGTGGGCAGTATTATTTTTGACCTGGCCTCGTACAAACCCGGTGCCTGATTGGGGGTATGGATTCACCATGAAGCGCATGGTGAGAAAACAATATTTCTTCCCGGGCTTCATTTTTAAAAATTCGCTCATGGGAATGGCGCCTTCAAGGTGGGCCTGGCTGTCGAATTTCTCATCATCATAAATGCATACCAAAAGGGAAAGCCCGGCTTGTATGCTTACTTTGGCATCTGCTGCTGATATCTGTTTAGTCATGTATTACCTCCGCTACCTTTGGGGTTGAACATTTATAGGCACTGATGCCTAAAACCATTCGCGTTTTCGAAAAATTCTTACACCTATTATCGATAATAATAGAGACACTGCAATAATTGCCGGCAGTGCCCATATCGAATTTGCCATGGGAATAGGCACATTCATCCCGAATAAACTGGCAATTAGGGTTGGGATCATAAGAATAATCGAAATCAAAGTTAACTGCTTCATCACCACATTTAAATTGTTCGATATAACTGATGCAAATGCATCCATCATTCCGCTCAGGATGTCAGAATAAATCTGAGCCATCTCCAAGGCCTGCCTGTTTTCAATAATTGCATCATCAAGCAAGTCCTCATTGATCTCACTGGTTATATTTTTTGAGTTTCGAAGCTTTGTCAAGACAATTTCGTTGGCCTTAATCGAGGTGATAAAATAAACCAGACACTTCTCCATCTTTAAGAGCCGGGTCAACTCCCTGTTTTTAATAGATCGTTCAAGATCCTGCTCAATAATATTGGTTTGCCGATTTATTTGCTTGAGATATTTAAGGTAGATATTTCCTGATCGTAAAAGAAGTCTTAAAATAAAATTAGTTACATCAGAAATCTGGCTGTATTGTTCCCTGACCAGTGAGGGCCGCTCTAAGGGCAAAACTGCATTATTCTGTAAACTTAAAGTTAAGGTAAAATTTTTGGAAACATATATGCCTAAAGGAATCGTCTGGAAAGGAATTCTATTGTCCGAACTTTCCACAGGAATACGCATGATCACCAAAGACCAATCGCCATCAAATTCAATCCTGGATCGTTCATCGGCATCTAGAATATCTGTGATGATGTCAGTTGGTAGATGAAATTCTTCTTCGAGTTTCAAGATTTCTTCTGGGGTGGGTTGAGTGACATTTATCCAGCACCCTTTTTCAGCTTTTTGGATTTCCACATACCCGTTAAAGGATTTGAAAATTTTGATCATTTTTTTCTCCATATAATGCTAACCGTCGGCCAGCATACAAAATCTTATATTCTAATTATTATTTTTGCCTGAAAATCATCGCAAACAACTCAAAAACAAAAACCCCGTTTAACCTGTACAGGTTAAACGGGGTTTTTACTGACTATTTATGATTCAGCTAATTCCGATACCTGGCCAGAGTAATGTCGCGTGGGCGTATATTAGCAACCTGCTTTATTTTTCGGAAATTTAATTGCATATTTCGTCCTTTATTTACATATATATTAATGTTAAAATATACATTCATTCAAATAAAAAATCAATTTATTTGTCATCCAAAATTCCACCGGATATCCCCCCCATTAATCTGCCGTCTTCGGTTGTGAAAATAGGACAAAAATATCATTTCCATGGGATTTCGGATGAAAAGAGGGCATCATGAGCACCTATCAATGTAAAAAAGGGGGCTGGCCTATTAAAAATTGACCAGCCCCCTTTTGCTATTCCGCTGCTATTTGGGTCCTAGTTGAGAGTTTTAAGGGTGTCTGATTTCGGTTCCCCCAGGAAAAAATTTTTGGTTTTGGCATACCAGGTGGTGAGGTTATGTTTTGACTCTTCGATCAGGGCATAGAGGGAGGGCACCACCACCAGGGTCAGCACCGTGGCAATCATGAGGCCGAATATAACTACAATGGCCATGGACCGCCACCATTGGCTGGATTCCGAGGCCAGGGACAGGGCCATGACATGGAAATCATAGGAGATTCCCGTTACCATGGGCAAAAGTCCCAGTATGGTGGTAATGGCGGTGAGCATGACCGGGCGAAGCCGTGTGGCACCTGCGGCTATGACCGACTCCCTTACCCCCATGCCCGACTCCCGCAGCTTGTTGGTATAGTCAATGAGGACGATGGCATTGTTCACCACCACCCCGGCAAGGGAGATAATTCCCACCCCGGTCATGATAACCCCAAAGGGTGACTTTATAACGGCAAGTCCCCAGAATGCCCCGCCAAAGGAGAGGATAACCGAGGTCAGAATGATGGCCGGCTGGATCACTGAGTTGAACAGGGTGACCAGGATCAGGAAAATGAGAAACAGGGCGATGATAAACGCCTTTTCCAAAAATACCTGTGCTTCTTGCTGTGCTTCATCCTCACCCGTGAATTTGTACGAATAGCCCGCCGGCATGTCCATTTGCTTAAGTAATTCCTGGACCTGCATCCTTGCCACGGTTCCCGTGGTTTTTGTTTCATCCACATTGGCCTGGAGGGTCACCACCCGTTCATGATTTTTCCGGACAATATTTCCCATGGTTCCCTTGTATTCAATGGAGGCCAGAGTGGTTAAGGGGACAATTTCACCGGAGGCTGTGGGGATCATGAGCTTGTGCAGCACATCGGTCACCTGGCGGTCTGATTTGGCCAGTTTGACCACGATGTCATAATCGTCATCCCCTTCATAATAGGTGGAGACATCCAGGCCGTTGTAGGCGACTTTCAGGGCAAAGCCGATGGCCGAGGTGGTCAGGCCGAACATGGCGGTTTTCTGGCGGTCGATTTTTATCTGGATTGAGGGGAGACCTCCCTGGTAATCGTCCCTCACATCCTTGATGTTGGGAACACTTTCCACCACCTTTGTCATCTGTTCTGAAATTCGGCTCAGGACGTTAAAATTATTTCCTGAAATTTCAATGTTAATGGGGGGGCCCGTGGGCGGGCCTTCCTTTTGTTCGTCCACGGTGATCTTGACCCCGGCAATGTAGGCAACTCTTTTTCGGATCTCTTCCAGGTCTTTTTTGGTGGGGGATGTCCGGTCCTCAAAATCAATGAACTGGATTCCGATATGGTTGGGCAGATTGGAATCAAACACCGAACTGCCGGAATTTTGCACCACCCGGGTATAAATATGTTCTATATTATTGATATTGGAAGGCGCCATAAAGGAGGTGCCATCTGCATTTTTGTGCTTCTGCAGGGCCATGGCCTCCCTGTAGTTTTGACTGTCACTCCCGGAAATGGCCATTTCCACCTTTTTTACCGTGCGGTCGATAAAATTTAAGTCTGCCCCTTCAGGGACGTCAATATTGACATAGATGGATTTCGGATCAATGGAGGGGAAAAATTCCACAGGTTTTTCAATCCCGACCGTGAGCATCCAGATCTGAAACAAAAAGATGAGGACAACAAAGGAGGCCAGGAGCACGGCGATTTTATGGTTGAGGGCATGGATAAGAACCTTTTCATAGATTTTTAAAACCACTCCTTTTATTTCAATTGGGTTCTCCCTCCGGGCTTCCATCTCTTCGGCTGAAAGGGTTTTTTCTTGGCCTTTATTTTTTCCCGCGGCTTTCATGAAAAATGCGCAGAGAGCCGGATTGATGACCAGGGCAACAAAGAGGGAGGATGCCAGGGTCACAATCAGGGTGATGGGCAAATATTTCATGAACTCCCCCATGATGCCGGGCCAGAAAATCATGGGTAAAAAAGCCGCCACCGTGGTCAGGGTAGAGCCTATTACCGGCCAGGCCACCTCTCCTGTGGCTTTCATGGCCGCTTCCACCCTGGGGACTCCCTGCTGCATATACCTGTAGATATTTTCGATAATGACAATGGCATTGTCCACCAGCATGCCCAGGGCCAGGGTCAGGGCAAAGAGGACAATCATGTTCAGGGTGATGCCCAGGGCATAGAGTGTGGTAAAGGAGAGAAACATGGAAAAGGGGATGGCAATGCCTACCAAAAGGGCATTTCTGATTCCAAGGGCTATAAAAAGGACGGCCACCACCAGGATGAGACCGGAAATGATATTATTTTCAAGGTCTGCCACCATGGACTTGATGTCCTTGGATTTGTTCATCAGCTTGGTGATGGAAGTATTTTTAGGAAAGGACAGGCTTGCCTTTTTAACAATGGTATCAATCTTATCCGAGATAAAGATGATGTTTTCCCCCACCCTTTTTTTGACGGCAATATTGATGGAATCCACTCCGTTGAGCCGGGATCGTGAGGTCTCTTCCTTGATACCGTCCACCACGGTTGCCACATCTTTTAAATAAATGGGTTTACCGTCATGGGTGGCCACCACAAGGGAGAGAATCTCTTCCGGGGTTTCAAATTCCCCCGGCACTTTTACCTGAAATCTTCCGTCTCCAAGGGTTATGGCTCCTCCTGAAGTGTTCTGGTTTTCACTGACCACACTCTGCTGGAGTGCCGTGATGGGGATCTTGTAATAGGCGAGTTTGTCCGGATCTACTTCCACCCGGATTTCCCGGTCCTGGCCCCCGGTGATTTCCACCTCAAGCACCCCGGGCACAGATTCAATGTCATCTTTTAAATCGTCGGCAATTTGTTTAAGGACCTTCGGACCGCTGTTTCCGGCAAGGGAATAGACCACAATGGGCATCTCGGAAATATTGACCTCAAACACCGAAGGGTCGTTTTCCAGATCCGTGGGCAGATCCTTTTTGGCCTCATCCACCTTGTCTTTGACACGGGTCAGCACCTCTTCAATATCAGTACCGGGTAAAAATTCGATGTTAATTTGAGACAGGCCTTGGGAGCTGACCGAACTGACGTTTTTTACCTTGTCCAGCCCCTTGAGTTTTTTTTCAATTTTAATGGTAATGGCAGTCTCGATATCCGAGGCCGATACTCCCCTGTATTCTGTCCGTACAAAGACATAGGGAATGGTTATATCAGGATCACTCTCCCGGGGCAGCACATTATAGGCATAAATTCCCATACCGAGGATGATAAAGGCCAGGACCAGCACACTGACCCTGTTTTTAATGGCCACATCCGATACAATCATTGGGCCAGTTCCTCCATTTTCCGGATGGTTTTCGTGACATTGACGGTTTCACCGTCCTCAATGATCTTGTGGCCTACCACCACCACGTTATCCCCGGGGAACAACCCGCTTGGAATCTGGGTTTTCCACCCATCCAGAAACCCCGTGGTCACGGGTCTGAATCGAACTTTGTTTTCCTTTTCCACAAAAACACCGGTTTTCTTGTTGAGGGCTACCAGGGCGTAGATGGGTACTGCAAGCCCCTGGGGATCATTATTTTTAACGATGCTCACCCGGGCAAACATACCAGGCAGGATTTTGTGGTCCGGGTTGTCCACCTTAATTTCAAGATTATAAAGCCGGGCCATTGAATCAGCGGTTTTGAAAAGGTAGTGGTATTTGCCTGTATATTTTTGCCCCCCCAGGGCATCAATGGTCATATCAAAGCTTTTGAGCTTTCGCACGGCAGCAACATCGGATTCGGGGATGCCCACTTCTATCTTGAGCTGGTCGATCTGGAGAATGGTGGCAATCGGGTCTCCAATACTTAAAAAATCACCAATTTCAATATAGACCCGGTCCACCATCCCCTCCATGGGGGAGCGTATGGTGCAGCGGTTTAAATTTAGTTTTGCTGTGTCCATGGCTGCTTTGGTGGTTTTTACCCTTGCTACGGCGTCATCCAGCTGGGACTGGGTGACAAATTGTTTTTTCGACAGAGCCTTGAACCGTTTTTCCGTGGTCAGGGCTGTTTCATAGGAGGCCAGGGCAGAATCATAATTATTTTGAAAGTCGCGTTTATCAATTACGGCAAGGATATCGTCTTTTTGTACACGACTTCCTTCGTCTATCATTTTGGTTACAATTTTCCCCTTGACCTCGGAGGCAGCCCTCAAAGAGATCCAGGGTTTTGCCACACCCGGCAGACTGATTTTTTCCATTACCATGCCAGGGAGTATTTTCATGGTGATAACGTTTGGCGGTGCCTTTGGCACCATCATCTGATGGGACTGCTTTTCTGAAAGATCTGCCTTTTGGGCGGATATTTTTTTGCTTAAAGGGAAAATCACAAGGGCAATCACCAGCACCACTGTGACAATGGGGATGCTCTTCCAGATAAAACGCAGTAATGTCCGGATAAAATTTTTCTTTTGACTTGGTTTAGGTTCCATGAAATGTGTCCTTTTTTGATAAAAAACAAGCTAAAACTACTTTAAGGTAGTGTCAATTGGTCTGATTTCAAGGGGTTATTTCCGGTTGCTGGTCAAAATCGGTTAAAAATCCAAAGACCAGGGTGATAAGTACACAGAAAATACAGATGGTGAACATGAGCTGGTATGCCCCGGCAGAACCCCGCCAACAGGCTTGCCAGAAAAATTCAGCAAAGGTAACCCCGGTTGCATTTCTGGCAAAATATCTGTCTTTTTGAACGTCCATTGTACACCTGTACATCCATGGATAAATTAATAAATTGCGATTTTATAATACTCCTTGTCCATTGTATAGGATCAAATTGTAAAAAAATGTTAACAAAAGGGGAGCCGTTTAAGGCTCCCCTTTTATATTGTTGAATGGCGAATTGATTCAGCTTAAAAATTGATCTGCCATTTTGCACCGAGTTTTGTATTATTGCCTGCGACCGTCAATCTTTTTATGGGATCCGCTTCAGCAAAATAGGCGATTCTTGCCCCCATTTTTGTCCCTGTCATGATGATCTATTTTGTAATTGTAATTGCACAAAAGTATCAGAAAAATTTTGGTATCGGTTCCCTGGTTTCTTTGATGCTGCCCTGACTATTCGCGATTTGCCTGGATTCCCCGGGCTGCCATGAATTGGTCCAGCTTTTCCATGAAGGCCAGTCTTTCTTCTTCCTGAGCAAAAAGGAAGAATTGCCCAAGACTGCGCTGAACCCTCATTAAATCGATTAGAAAATTATAGCTGGCATTGGAAGACTGCTGGTCGGCGACCAGGGAGGTGTTTTGCGCATCAATCAGGTCAATGATCGATTTGATCCCCCGTACATAGGAGTCCGTTACCAATACTAAATTTCGCTTTGAAGCATCCGCAGCATCAGTGGTTAACCGTATACTTGGATAGGAGGCCCGAATCAGGTAGACAGCATTTAAAACCAGTTGTTCAATGCTGTTGGCCGTTGCCCTGCGTTGGTATTTCAAACCGGACAACTCTTCCCGGGAACGCTTCAACGTGGCTGATTTGCCCCCTCCGGAATAAAGAGGAAGGGATACCATTACCCCGGCAGTCCAGTCGGTATCATCCTTGCCAGGTATGTCCAGGGAACCCAATGAAGGGGGCGAACTGCCTGCGCCGCCCTTGTCAAAGGTTTCGGTTACGTCACCGAAAAGGGAGACTGTGGGCAGCCAGAATTCCCTTTTTGCCAGGTTGATCGTTCTGTCCTGGGCTGAGATGGCGGCATCTAATTGCTGCAGTTCAGGTGAAATATCCAATCCTTCCTGGACCAGAAAATCTCGCAAAATGCCTAATTCATGGGGGTTGTCCATGTAAGCCAGCATGTGGCGGTCCGGCAGAATGCTCATGGGATCTACATAGTCCTTTTCCTCAACAACGAACATTTCCCGCAGGGGGCGATTGAGGATTCTGTTCACGGCGCTGATGGTATCCAGTGAGACGGATTCGGCAATGAGTACCTGACGCCGGCTTTCAGCAATTTGACTTTCCCAGCGGTAGACCTCCTCTGGTCCGGCGGCACCGATGGAAACCCTGATCTGGGCACGTTCCAGGTTTTTCCGGGTCAATTTAAGGTTGTTTTTCTGGATACGTTCGATGCTCTTGGCTTTGAGGACATCCAGATAGGCAATGGAAGCGGCCTGGATGATGTCCAATTCAACGGCATTACGACCCTGCTCTCTTGCAACCTGGCCATACTTCTCAACCTCATAGTTGGCCCAGGCCTCATCGGAATAGATTAACTGGGTGGCCGTGACAGAGCCGGTCCACTGATTTTCAGGAATAGCACCCATGGATGCTGCGGCCCGGTCATCGTCTATGACCGAAGCCTGGGTGCCGATACCCACCTGGGGCAGCAATATTGATTTGGCCTGCTGTACCCGCTGAAGACCTGCCTGGACGGATCGGGTGGCCACGGCCAGGTCCGGGTTTGCGCTCATGGCTTCGGCAACCGCCTGGTGAATGGAAAGCTTGCGTGTAATGCGATCATCATCTTCATTGATCAGGTCCGCTTCTGTGAGTATGCTCCATCCGGGATAAACCCCTATGGCCCGGGCAGTGGCCATGTTGATGGACAACTTTTCACCCAGGGCAAAGGTGGTTTGCAGGTCCCCGGCCTTTTTGCCGTCCAAAAGTTCCTGGACATTAATGGCAATACTGCGGGCCATGTGCTCTGTGCTCTCTTCGGGAATAATACTGGTCAGAAGACCCTTTTCCACATCCATTTGTCCCCGGAAGGAGAAGCTGGGCAGTTTCCTTTTAATCAGGCCGTCCACCAATTTTTGAAATTCATTTTCCGGCAGCCGGGGTAATTTTGAGATAAAAACAGCATCCGTTCCTTCAGGAATTTGCGCCAAAACCGATTCAGCCTGGTTTTCCACATGGATAACCTTCACATCCAAAGAAAACTCGTTGGCAACTCTACGTGCAAGACTGCTTAACCGTGGAATGGATTGGACCAGAAACCCGTCTGCCACAAAGGCAACCCGGGAAAAGGGGGCAATGTCCAAAAATGCCTGGAAAGAGCGGTCAAAATCAGAAAAGGTGTTGATATAATTCAGATTGATGACACCACTGGTCCCTTTCTCGGACGGCAGTTTCTGGGTTTGGGCGTCGATTACATTGGCTGCAATCACAGGTTTTGGAAGATTGCGCCGCTGGCAGACTTCATTTGTTGCCACCTCTCCCAGGGTCAGAACAATATCAATTTCTTTTGATGCCAGTATTTTGTCCAGGGCCTGATTTATTTTTACAAGATCATAATT
>PIVS01001117.1 GCA_003353855.1 Desulfobacteraceae bacterium | reverse complement strand
GGTGTGGTGTACTGACATAACATATATCCCGCTCGCAGGCGGATTCGTTTATTTGACAGCAGTCATGGACTGGCATAGTCGTTATGTCCTCTCCTGGGAGCTTTCAATCACCATGGATACGGAAAAGGCCGGTGTACTGACAATATCTTTATCGAACGGCAATGGTGCAGTGTGAAGTATGAAGAAATTTACGTAAACGAATTTCAATCCGTTGAGCAGCTACGCAAGGCCCTGAAAAAATACTTTGATTTTTATAATCATGAACGACCTCACCAAAGCTTCAAGGCCCAGACGCCTGCTGAGGTTTACTACGGAAAGAACCAACTAAGAATGGTTGGATGATTACACAGTATAAAAAAGGAAGATTACCTGATTATAATGGGGGCCAGCCCCCAAACCCCCGGAATTTCCCGCTTTACGGACAAAAACATGTTGGAGAGAGGGCAGAGCAAAAAACCCTGCCCCATGTTTCTTATTGGGTTATTTAATAAAAATTTCATCAAGCCGAAACAATTTTAATGCCGCACCGGATTGTCCGCTGACCTGCACCATTTTAGCCGCTACCTGCTCACCGGTAATTGGACGAAATCGCCTCAGCCCGGGAATCACGCATAAAAGGGGCAACACCCAGCTGCCCAGTTTTTCTCCCAGGCGAAAGTCTGCTCGCTGACCCAGCAGCAGTGACGGCTGAAATATGCTGATACGCTCAAATGGTAAAAGCTTAAT
>PIVS01000111.1 GCA_003353855.1 Desulfobacteraceae bacterium | reverse complement strand
CCTCAGGGCCACCGAACTTGCTTCCAGGGTTTCGGCATTTTTTTCACTTTTATAATAACCCAGAACATAGGAGCGAAGGTCCCGTTCCCGTGTATCCCCGCCGGCAGCCTTGTTGTATACCACCCGTTGAGGGGGTACCAGCAAGGTGGTAAGTCCGTCCACCAGGGTGGATTTACCCGAACCGATGTCTCCGGTTACAAGGCTGTTCCCGCCTTTGGAGGGTAAATACCAGATATGACGATGAAAGGTACCCCAGTTAAGGATCTCAAAAGAATGCAGCCTGAAGCCTGCCGTGGCAGAAGATTTGGAAAAATCAATCAGCATCTGTTCGGGCATGATAAGTCTCCATTTGTTTATCCAGTTTTTTGTTCAGGTTGCTCAGCCAGTCGGCATCAACCAGATCTTTTAAAATCCGCCGGACTTCAAAGGCCTGGGATTCCTTTGAAAAACGGCGCAAAAACCCCAGGGCGGCAACTTTATTGATGGTTGCATCGATCTGGTCCAGAAGTCTTGCTTCATTGGGCTGATCCTTTAAAAAAATCTGCATCATTTCCGCCATCTGATCCCGGGTCACCACAATCCGGGATTCTTCACCACCCACATCCGCCTCCACCAACCGCTTGCGCAAAAGCACACACAGCAGACTTACCATGTAACTCAACGGCCGTCTCTGCACAAGACGTGGTAATTTGCCGGGCAGAGCCTCATCTTTTTCCAGCTGGTGCAGATAGGCAAAGCCCTCTGCCTCGTTTAAGATAAGGTCAAGCCCGATAACAAGAACATAATCCCTTGCATGATGCTCCAGCAGCATTAAATCCTGCCACAAGGCTTCATTGTCTTCCCGGTAGACCACACCTTTCATCAATTTTACCAGAACCGGTCCGAGGGGGGGCAGACCCTGGGATACTGCATCAGCCGGGTAGTCTGTATGCTGAGCCTTTTGAAAATCTTCCATTCATAATTCTCCATTATAAAATTTTCCGCCCATGACGGCTTCAGCGGACAAAAATCACCTCGGGCAGGGTTGCCTGATGCATCCGGCCTTCCCTGTCTTTATAAACAATCCTGATATTTATATCGTTCTCAACAAGGGCATTATCCGATTCGCAGGCCATCTGCAAATAGGTTAAAAGCTCGGCCAATCCTTTTTCCACCGGAAATTTTTCACAAATTTCACCAAGGCTTACCTGGGAACGCCCTTTTAATGAACGATGCACCTGTTGAGCCAGTTTTTTCCTGTCCACATACTGCTGCTCAAAAAGGGCTGTGGGCTCAAAATCCCCCTTACCTTCGGATATTTCGTCATCCAGCCTGATCTGGGCAAGAGGTTGGAAGAGTTTTCGTTCCATGGGCAGATTGATCAAAGGTTTGATATGATCCAGGTAAATAAAATCTGCCTGCCCGGGCGGTTTTTTCCGGATCGCTACAGCCTTTTTTTCAATTCTGCGGATAATTTCCATGATCCTTTTGTTTTCCAGCCAGGTCTGCTCATCCAGAAACTTACGCAATTGCTCAACAAGCTGTCCCCTGGTTTGGTTAACCCTCTCCCCGGCATTAATCAACTGGAAACGTATGCGCCGCAGCTGTTCGCTGTCTTCCAGGTCCCTGATTTCCGGCAGGGCAAGGATCTGGTCCAGCAAGTGCTCCAATTCTTCCTGACTGGCCGGCGACATGATATACTGCCAGAAAGCACTGAAACTTTTCCCCTGATCCGACCCGTTGATGGCATCCTGATCTCCAAAAATCTCATCCAGTAATTCTCCTTTGGAGGCCTCGCTGACAGCTATTTTTTCCCTGGTATTACGGTCCAGTTTCCGGAAATTTTCTTCCACCTGCCGAAAATCAAACAGTAGCCGTTGAGCAGTTTCACCGGCCTCCAGAAAACGTTCCTTGATGCGGGTGGTGTCCTTTGCAGGGTATTGCCCTGCCTTTAAGGCGCTCAATTTCTTTTCAATCTGATTTTTTTCTTTTTCAAGCCTTTGAATTTCCGCTTCAGGATCGATAAGAGCATGGGAGGCGATTTCACGGAGCAAACGGAACACGGTCAACAACCTGGATTCAGTGCCGATAAATTCTTTGGGAGCAAAAGAGGAGATCCATTCAAGCACTTTTTCGCTGGCCGGTGTCAGGTCATATTCTGCCTGTTCCCCCCGGGCCGGATAAAACTTGCGCAAAAAACCGGTTTGGGCCCCGGCCCATTCATCAAGATAAGCTTTGGCCGAGCGCGAATAAACATCTTCCCCCAGTATTCTGTGCAGATGGAAAAGATAATCCTCCATCATGGAAACCATCTCATCCGCCGGAATTGTCCGTTGTTTTTTCTTGATAAACACCTGGTGAAAAAAGCCAAGAATCATGGGTGCGGAATCCGCAGCCAGAAGCTTCCATGAAGGATGCTTTTTCAAGCTAACCAGGTATTCATATTGCATTTTAAGATTAACCCCTTCTTATCTATTTTTCATACAGCATTTTTTATACTTTTTACCGCTGCCGCAGGGACATTTTTCGTTCTTGCTGCTTTTTTCCAACTTTTTGATCAAGAAGTTGAACAGCTTTTATAGATTCCCGGGCTTTTGTATTTTTTTAAAAAAAATCAGCAAAAATGAGAAGCGAACAATCGACTCTCTTTGCATATGTTTTTATATCCATAAAAGGAAACCTTTCTATTTCAATATTAAGTTGTCCCCTTTTTAAACTTTCCCCATCTAAAAAACAACCAGCTATTGAATTGTCTCCTTTTAAAACACAGATCAGCGAAGCCGTCACTGGAGAGAACAACCCTATTTGCCTAACAGGGTTATTGGCCGATCAACAGCCTGCATTCATCCGCCATCTCTCTTTTTCTTTATATAAAACCCATAAACAAACAAATTAATAATCAATCAACAAGAGTTTTTATTATTCGGCAAAACACTTGTTTTATTGAAACTATATACATTAAAAAACTTTTCTATGGGATTTTTTTATAATTTAAGTTATTATTCCACTAAAATACAATCCTAATGGCTCAATGCTGTAACAATTTGTAATTAAATGATTTTTTTAATAAGATATCAGGTACTGCCCCCTTTATACAGATGGCATGATTGTTGCGGCTTTCAAAGTTCGGGCGGGTTCCATATGATCCCATTCAAAAACAATCGAGAAAATAGTGGCGCGTTATTATGGAAAAAATACGATTCAATCCTTTGACGGTTTAGAAGGGAAAACAATTGCCATTGGCAAGGAAGGCAGTCAAAAACCTGGATTGGTTAAAACAAAAATATCAAAGGAGATCCATAATGACAATTCCCGGTAATCTGCTGACCACGGCAATGGCTGTGATGCCCCATACAAATGTTGATCAGGCTCTTAAATCTGCATTAAGCCTTGATGTGCCCTTTTGGCCCCAGCTACCCAATTATGATTACCATGAAGATATGTATGTCCAGGCAGCCGAGCATTTTCCGGGCATTCTTCTGGATATGAAAAAAAAAACCCTTAGATTTTCCATGGACAAGTTTATTGCTGAATTTGAAGAAACCATGACCCATTTTGAAGAGGTGGAATACTTTGATGTCAGCACCACATATTCTGTTGTCTACCACCGTTTTTTAGACCTGGATTTGTCCCACCGGCCTGCCATCCGGGGACAGCTTGAAGGTCCGGTCAGTTTCGGGTTTAACCTCCTGGATCAGGATGACCGCCCCATTCTCTTTGATGATACCATTCGCCCCTTTATGTTTGAATTCATGGCCAAACGGATAAATGTCCAGTTAAAAAAGCTGAAACTAAAGAATCCCAACGCCTTTATGTTTATTGACGAACCCGGGATGCAGTTCATTTTTTCCGCCCTGTCCGGTTATGGAGAACAAAAGGCAAAACAGGACCTGGACCAGTTTTTCGCAACCCTTGACAGTCCCAGGGGGATTCACCTCTGCGGCAATCCGGACTGGGATTTTCTTCTGGGCCTGGACATGGATGTTTTATCATTGGATGTATATACAAATGCAGAAATATTTGCAGCATCTACCCAATCCATCAAAAAATTTTTAAACAAGGGTGGGGTCCTGGTATGGGGGATTGTTCCCACGGGCATTGAAACCTTTGAGAAGGAAAACCTTGATCTGCTTGCCTTTAAACTTAAGGGGATATGGAAGGCCCTGGAAAAAAAGGGAATTCCCTTGGACCAGATTTTGGACAAAAGCATGCTCTCCCCTGCCACCTGCTGTCTGGTCAATGAGGACAGGGAAAAAACAGTTGAAAAGGCGTTCCGATTAACCAATATGCTCTCCCAGAATCTCCGGGAAGAATATAAACTTATATGACCCCAAGGAAAAACGTATGAGAATTCACTATTTGCAGCATGTTCCCTTTCACCTGGAAACAACCCGGGAATCCGCCAAACTGCTTGTGGAGAATTGCCGGGAAGAGCTTGACGGATCACAATACGTGCAGTCGGAAAAGGATATCATTGAATCCCTCGGCGTTCCCAACACAAAAGTGGGGACATAACCTTTAATCATCAGAAAAGCGTTTTTGCAAAACGGATTAAAGCCAATTTACCCTATGATCAACTCATAGAAATTATAGATTTTTTTGGATTAAAAAATTTAATTTCTTTCTTTTATAGGTGCACCGGGTGTAGTATTAAGCTTGTTCCTGTGGCAAAACAAGAGGTGATACATCTTTTAGAACCCAAAACAAAACATTATTTTGATACCTTCTTTCAATGCCCGAGTAAAAAGGTTTTCTAGAAAGGGTACCATTATGATAATATTCAAAAAAAGGAGGGTACCATGGAAATAAAAAAAATCCTCTGGCCCACTGATTTTTCCGGCAATTCCGAGAAGGCACTTCCCTACGTGCAATCCCTGACAAAACAATATGATGCCCAGATTCATGTTCTCTATGTTATCCAGGAGATTGCCCATCATAAATCCTGGTACGGAGATTCCGGTAAAACACACATAGATGAATTAATAAAACATGCAAAAACGTCTGCAAGAAAACGGCTTGATCAGATCTGCGAACAATATATGGGGGGCTGCGCATTTTTTGCAAAACACATTGCCCTGGGGGACCCGGCCCAGGAAATATTAAATTTTATTAAAGAGGAAAAAATGGAACTGGTTGTCATGGCAACCCATGGAGAAAAAGGACATTTCCAATTTGGAAGTGTCTGTGAAAAAGTAATGAAAAACTCTCCTGTCCCTGTGACTGCCATCCCCATTTTTCCCGATATTGCTGCCTGATTACCACCTGAAAACCTAAAGTCGTTGACACAGGCGCCTTGATTGGTTAGTTGGTCCCTTTTATCTTAACAGAATATGGGGTGTGTTCGTGGCTTTAAAACCGACAATTTACAAAATAAAAATTTCATTATCAAATATTGATGAAAATCATTATGACAGCCTCAATTTGACCATTGCCCAGCACCCGTCTGAATCACTTGAGCGAATGATGGCCCGGGTCCTGGCTTTCAGCATGAATGCCAGGGAAAATTTATCCTTTACAAAAGGGCTTTCCGTGGTGGAAGAACCGGATATCTGGGCCCGCACATTGGATGATCGACTCTCATTATGGATTGATATCGGTGAGCCGGGCTTTGATAGAATCAAAAAAGCAACCCGGCTTTCCCCTGATGTCAAGGTGTATTCCTTTAACCTGAAATCCAATAGCTGGTGGGACAGGGAACAGGTTAAATTCGCAGATTTGAATGTATCTGTTTTTCAATTTAAATGGAAAAATATACAGGACTTAGCAGAACTGGTGAAACGGACCATGGATCTTTCCATCACCGTTTCAGACGGCATTGTCTATGTTGCAGCTGGAAACGGGGAATGCGAAATTCCCTGGGTGGCATTGCAATCATAGAAAAAGAAGGGAAAGAAGTGGCGACCATGTCTTGACAAGGGTCATGGTTCACATGTGCCCTCAATAATGCTCAGATATTCCTGATTACATTTTACCAGTCCGATAATAAAACCGGTGATAATAAAAGTAAGACCCGTCCAGCACCCCAGAAGTTTGAAACTGGAGTAAGTCATTATGAAATATTTAACACTTATGCTCATACTTCTTTTTTTCATGACAGGAAATTTTGGTCTTGCCGGCGAAACCAGACCTCCTTTTGCTGATAAGGAAGCGCTTTTCGAATACTTTAAGGACCCTGCTCTGGATACTCTCCCTTTGCAACGGCCTGGACACAAGCCCCAATGGATCCTGGGTCTCTCAATTTTCCTCCTGGTGCAAAAGTATCACAGGCTTTAATGAGTTGTGGATTCTCAGCCTTTTAACCCGGGTATCCGGAACCGATTATCAGGTTTTATCTCACCTTCTCCAAAATCCGGCATCCCCCAGGGAACTTAGCACCAAGGTTGAAGAACTTAACAAACTTATCGACCAATGGTCAAAGGAGTGGGCCGGCCGGGAAGAATGAAAATTAATACCAAAATAAACTTGCTGGTTGTAATAATCGTCGCAGCAACCATCATGCTCACCCTGGTTCTCCAGACCTTTAAGTCCCAGGAGCTTGCCTACTATAATCTGGTTGAACAGGTCAAAACCATGGATACCCATATCCTCAAAGCCCTCATTGAGGAGAAAAAGATCGGCTTAACGATTTCAACGGGAGAACCCGTTTTCATCAGTCTGGACAGGGCTGAATCTTCCCTTGAAAAAATTGACCCGGATCTATTGGGTAAAGAATCCTCCTATGTTTCAGAAATTTCCCATTTGATTGAGCTGTTTCGATCCTCAATTCAAAAAATTATCAAAAACAATTCCCTTCTGGCTGCCGGGGTTATTTTCAGCCGATCCATTACCAAACCGCTTTCCTTACTGGTTCAAGCCACTAAATCCCTGGGACACGGTTCCTTTGGGAGCAGCACCCCTTCCAAAGCGACTGCCTCACTCAAGCAGATGTCCAACCCGTCAAGGGAAGATGAAATCAGCGTTCTGACCAATAATTTCATCAGCATGGAAAATGAAATCCAGGACAAGATAGGGCAGCTCAAGCTTAGCGAAAACAACCTTGGCCAAATTATTTTGTGTTATTATCTATCCCCTCATCCTCCATGTAGGTTTCAATTTCCCCTGATAATGCCTCTGTATCCTTAAAAACAGCCCCGGGAATTCCCAGGGTTCCCTGAATTGCTTGGGTAACCCCCTTGGTCAGGACTGTTTTAACCTCCGGGTCATCCAAGGGTCCTTGAACCGTCAGATGAACCTTGGTGAGCTTCTGGGCATGCTTTCCCAGGACGGGTACCAGGCCCAGAAGTTTATCTAATGACTGAAGCGGCTCCAGAACCACCTGAAGCCCTATTTTTTCATCGGAAAAATTTATAACCCCCTGGCCGTTGCCATTCAAAGAGTCGCTGATGAAAATTAAGTTTTTAAGGTTCATAGTGCCATTGGTAAAATTAGCTTCAGAATGAATGGCCTTAAAAGGAATCCCATTGTTTTGTATTTTATCGTTAAGCGCCCCGGAGAAAAGACCCTTGATGTTAATGAATGAAAAAATCTCTGTTACCAATTTCCCAAGGTGCTTAACTTCAGCTATCCGGCCCGGCCCTACCTCGGCTTCAAGGCTGCCGTTAAGGCTTGAGAGCAGAACATTTCCTGTTTCTCCTTCCAGACGACCGGTTATGGAGAAGGGACCATACAACGGCATTTTTTCAACTTTAAAAAGTGAGGATAGCTCCCCTATTTCCAGGTTGCTGATATCGGGATTCATGACAAAGGTAATCTTCTCGGGGTCACTGAAATCCGCAGATCCCTTGGTGATTATTTTACCCTCTGCAAGATTTAGGGTAAGTCCATAGCTCTTAAGTATTCCCTTTTCATAGTCTGCCAGGAGGCTGAGATCCTTAAAGGGCTGATCACGGTAGCTGCCCCTGTCTATGTCCGCCCCCAGATCCATGGTCAGATTCCCGGCCCAGGTTGGAAGCTTTTGTTTAACCTCCTTTTCAGAAAGGTCACTATCCTGCTGCCCCGAGGAATCAGCCGGACCAGTCGAATCCGCCGTTTCAGACTGTTCCGGCATCTGTTTATCCCAGGCCAGTAATCGATCCAGATTCAGGTCGGGCGATTGTAAACTAAGGCTGATCCTGGGCTCTGCCGGATGGGATGCACTGCCTTTTAAATGAAACAATTGATCATTTATGGTCGTATCCATATTCACCAATTCAACGCGGCCGCCCCCGCATTCAATCTGGATATTGGTATCCTTTACCTTTGTATCATAACCCGGCAGAAAAAAGCCTATCCCGCCGGCATTTACTCTCCCGTCCACTAGCGTATCTACCGGACTTGCAAATGGTATTTTGAAATCCAGATCCATATCAAGTTTTCCGGTAAAAGTCAGATAATCCAGATAGGGCACCAGGCTGTCAAACTTAGCAAGATCTAATTTTTTTATATTGGCCTTCCCCTCTATCACCATATCCTCTGTCCTGCCTCCGGTAAGTTTTCCAGAAAACTTTACAGGGGCATCATCTATGGTTGCCGACAGGTTTTCAACACTGACCTGCGTTGTTTCGGCCCTGGAGAAAAATATTTTCCCCTGGGCATTGTGCAGCGGTACCCCCTTTGGGTAGGATTCAGCATTTATACCCTCAAGCATTAAAGAGCCCTTTGCAACCCAATCATCGGGGTGCTTCTGAAAGTATTTGAAATTCAAATCAATTTGAGCCGTACCCGTAAAACGACTAAAGCCCCTCCCCCTGAGAAACTTATCTACTATCTTATTATCTGTCTCCTTAACCTTTACTGGCCCTTTAAGAATTACCGTTAACTTCAGATCATCGTCGAATCCCGAGGCCTGTAAAAGGATGGGAGGCAATGTCGCCGGCCCCATCCTGCCCCGGGTCTCTGAGATATTCAACACCCCTTTATCAATGGTGATATTTGCGCTGATACCATCAAACAGAGGGTAGGCAGGACCGGGGCGCATCTGAATATCAGTGAAAGCCAGTCCGGCTTTTATTTTAGAAAGCACCTTTTTAATATCACTGGGAGGTTTCTTCAAGTTGATCCCGGGCAGGCTGCAGCTTTTGACCTCCAGGCTCCCCCCTGCAAGAAGCACCTCCTTTAAAAAATCAGATGTATCTCCTGCCTGATCCCGGGGTATCTGATCCCAGGGTACAATTGACGCGACCGGATTAAGTGGGATGGATGAAGTGCTGAAACTTTGGACCAGGGCAACAGGCTCTTTTTGCCAGTCATCCAGTCTCCCAGTCAATTTTATGGAGAATCGCCCGCCCTGTGTTTTTTTTCCCCTCTTGGGAATGACAATAGCCGTTGAAAAATCCGCTATGTTTATCCTGTCCCGAGTTATATCCGCCCTGGCATTGAGCGCTTCAATTGAGGCGGGGGAGTAAGAAGTTTTAAACTCAAAATCCTTCAGGGTCACACTGTTTTGCTCCAGCCCAATGCTGCCCGACACCTGTTCAATTTTCGGCTTGCCGGGCATTAGCGGTATTGAGATCTTTGATACCCTGGCCGCAAGTTTCAATTGGGATAAAAATTCTATTGGATCAGGAAAAGGCCCGGTCAGGGGAATACTCCCAACCCCAAGCGTTTCTATTTCCAATTGCCCTCCGGCTTCCAGGGCAACCCTAATGCTGTCGGCAAGCTTCTCCCCACTGCCCATGAGTTTCCAGGGTATCAGCCCCGCCAATTCCTCTGGGAACAGACTGGCGGAAACAATAAAGTTCTCAACAACAGTTTGCCCATTCCAGTTCCTGATAAGACCATCGGCATTAACCCTGTTGTTTCCTGTCCTGATGTCAAGCGCCTCTATCCTGATGTCATGGGGATCAACAATTGCCCGGCAGCCGATCTTCGTCTTTCCCCCCAAAATTATATCCTCCCCCGGGGCCCCGTCACCCTCAAATGAAAAACTAAAAGCAATTTCTCGCCCCGGAATAATGTCGGAGGCTTCTATCGTCACCGCCTTAAAGTTGTGTACAAGTTTCTGACCCGGGAGGGTTAATTCATTTTCAATCCTGATCCGCCCGTTTTGAATGGACAGTTTCCCAACTGAGATCCCAATGGGAAGCAAAACCTTCAATGCCTCACCCTTGATCTCCTGAGAGGTTTTATCAAAAGCCACACTTTCTTCGGGTTCGGGCTCATCAATTCCAGGTTTAAGCTTTATGACAACTCCGGGCCCGTCAAGTGTCAGTTCCTCAATTTCAATGTTCTTAGACAACAAAGGTAAAACAGCCACTTTGGCATAAATATTTGTGAGATTAAGATCAACCGGGAATGCAGATGCCCCGGTTATGGAAAATTGGTCTGTCGCAAGCCAGATACCATCGGAAATGCCCCAGGTGATATGGCCCAGCTTCACCTCTCCTTCCACTGCATCTTCAATAATTGATACAAGCCACCCCCTGTATCGATTGAGATCAACCAGTTTCGGAATAAGAAAAGCAGCAGAGATGAGGATAAAAACCAGCATTAAAAAAGCAGCCAAAAGTTTTTTTTGTTTTCCTGTTTTCATGCTATTCCTTTATAATTAAACAGAGGATCGGGCTTTTGTCCCTTGGGACGGCTTGTTCATGCTGCTAATGTTTGGGTGACACCCTATCCGGGAGTTTTCTGATCCTATCGCCGGGTTTTAAACCGGGTATCCCCGGCTTCGATCTGTTCATAGAGCGTAAGATAGGTGGCGTACCGTTCTTCTGAAATCCTTCCCCTCTCCACCAGTTCCGATACGGCGCAGCCCGGTTCCGTCCGGTGGCGGCAATCCCTGAAATGACAGGACTCCTCCATGGCCTCTTCAAACCCGGGGAAAAACCCTGCCAGATCATCCGTCGAGATATCCACCAGCCCGAACTCGTTGAACCCGGGAGTATCCACAAGTTCCCCCCCGCCGGGCAAAGAATGAAGGGTGGAAACCGTGGTGGTATTGCACCCCCTGTTCCCGGCATCATAGAGTTCTCCTACCCTCAGATCCAGTGTCGGGCAAATAGCATTGAGCAGGCTGCTTTTGCCCACCCCAGTGATCCCCACAAAAAAGCTCCTGACCCCCGGCCCCAGATACAGTTCCAGACCATCGAGCCCCTCTCCCGTGACCGCGCTCACCACAAAAATATCCACAATTCCCCTGTAGATAGCACTAATTTTTCCAACAAAGGTTTCCGATTCTTCAAGATCCCCCTTGTTGATCACCAGCACAGGCGCCAGGTCCGCCTCCCTTGCCGCAACAATGGCCTGGTCAATATAGCCCGGGGTGGGCAAAGGCATGGGGGACACCACAATACCCAAAACATCCAGGTTGGCACCCACAATCCTGACACTACCCCGAGAATCCCTCCGGCAAAGCTCTGTTCTGCGCCGCAGCCGCGCCAGGCGCTGGTGTTTCACAACCACATTGTCACCTACCACATGGCCTGCCCGCCGCTTCACCTTGACCTTCCGCCGTTCCCCGGATTCATACAAAATATCCACGGCAATGCCATGGTGAGCTACAATCACACCCTTCCCGTCCGGAACAGGAGCATCCTTTTTCTTTTGTCCTGCAACACCTTTTTTCTTACGTTTCAACCGCACATCTCCGTCTTGATCATTATAGTCTTATCGTAAAATCAACAATCTTTCACTACGCCAAACCCTGACAATTCGAATTTTATCTACATCCCGGCGATAAATGATTCTAAAAGGAGGCATATCAATTCTCGTAGATATTTCAAATTAAACCCAGGCACCCTCTTCCAATATCAGAATTTTTGGAAAGCGATTCTACATCCTTGAAAATTTTTCGGGTGAGCAAATGAACTTTTTAGCTGCCCAGGCATATCATCTAATGTTCAGATCGCTTATGGGAACAATATTCTCTGAAAATTTTGCCGTCATCATACACCTTTAATAAATTTTAAGCCGTCAACAGCTCCAATAATAGCACCTTTTAATGGTACACTCAATATCCCCATTGCCCACTCTCAAATAAAAATTTATTTTCCAGCTCTTTGAAAAATACATGTAAAATATTGTAGGTGCATCTCCCCTGGAATAGTTCTCCATTGTCCTCCACTAGGCGCTCAATTACAAAAATTTTGGCTGATCAATCACCTTGAAAACCTTCATTAAGCAAAATGAGGTTAGGGCAATCCCGGCAAAGGCCAGAAGTGTGAGGCCAAGACTCCAGTTCCACCAGAGGGGGGCGTTGACGAGCAGCATACAGGGAAAAAGAATGGGCAGCACAAGGAGGTTCATCAGGGCCAGTTCAATTACTGCGGAGGTTTTAAACTCCGGGTCCACGATTCTGAGCAAGAGCAGACCGCAGGTGGCTGTTCCGGTGACGGTGCCGAAAATCGATACCATTCTCTCCAGGTTTTGAGACAGCAGTCGTCTCCCAAAATACAAGACAATCAGGAGGGTCAATACGCCGTTGATTACGCAGATGAGGGAGATGGGTAAAATATATTTCCACACCACGGCCAGCTGAATGGCGGGAATGGTCGCCACGATCAAATAGTCCACGGACCAGCCGGTGATTCTTTTCTGGATGCCCGGGTCCAGCAGATAGC
>PIVS01000587.1 GCA_003353855.1 Desulfobacteraceae bacterium | reverse complement strand
AATTGGGATTTACCGTCAAAATACTGGTCATGGATCTCTTTGATGGAAACCGGATCCTTATAAAAGGCCAGGCTGTCACCCACCAGAAAATTTCCTTTTTCCCTGTGCTCTCCGTTTTCAAACCAGGTAAAATGTTCTTCCCCCGGACGCTTAAAATCAGGAAGAAATCCCTTGGCACCGATGAGAAGGGATCCGATATTTCGTTTTTCAAAGGAGCGTTTCCTCTGGCTCAACCCTTCATTATTTCGGATCATCCGGGCTTCATGGGCCACCATCTCCCTGGCAAACGGAGTGGGGGCGGTTCTGGATGCCAACCCCAGACTCCTGCCGATTACCACGGTTTCATCTTTTTCAATGATGATTTCCTGGTATTGTTTTTTCACGGCTTTTGTGTCGACAATCTCATTGGAAAACAGATAGGCTGTCCCCACCTGAAGTCCTATTTTTGCTCCCCTGGCAGCCAGAAATGAAGCCATGCCTGAAATGAAAAAAGAGGCAAAGGCCGTGGTGATACCACCGGCAAAGACCAGATAAAGGTCGGACAGATCCCGGGAGGTATTGATCAGTTTTGCAATGGCGGCTTCCCAGAGGACCATACTTGACAGGGACCCCACATGTCCGCCGGCCTCACCGCCTTCAAAAATAAATCGGCGGCACCCGTTTTCCAGGGCATTTTCCATCATGGAGACCGAGGGGGTGTGCATATAGGTTTTGGTTCCCGCCTTTTCCAGTTCAGCTACCTGGGAGGGAATACCCCCGGCAAACAGGGCATAGGGCACCTTGTATTTCTTGACCATTTCCAGGTGCTTGTGGACCATGGGGTTAAATGCTTCAATGCCCACAAGTCCGGCACCAAAATTATCTATTTTATCTGCCCCTTTTTTAATCATGTCATCGGCCAATGTTGAAGGCAGACTTCCCACGGCAAAAAAGGGCAAGGCCCCGGCTTCCAATACCATGGCGGCAAATTCGGCATTGTCCGAAATATTGGCCATGGGCCCCTGGATCAATGGAAATCTAGTGGACTGATCCTTTGCAAAGGCAGAATCCGGCACCACGGGATCATGCTGGTCAATAAAATCAAGGTTCTGTCCAATGGTGGTAAAAAAGGAAGCTACCATGGATGCAAGACAGGTTGATTCCCTGGCAAACTCCTTGGCAAACACCCCGTCCTGGCCCAGGTAAAACAGGGACTGGACAAAAGAGGCATCCCCATTGTCCAGACTGGTTATGCTGTCGGTAATGAACTGGTAAATCTGTTCATGCCCGTCAATGGCATCGGCCACCAGAACAGCCTCCTGCTTGAGGTCTTTAACAATCTTGGTACCTAATTTTGCAAAGACCCGATAGATCTCTTTGTCCTGAAAAATAATTTCAGTGGAATCTCCTTCATCCACCATGGCCAGCAGTTTCTTGAAATTTTCCGACACAGGGGCCTCGTCGGCCAACAACATCTGACTGTCCATGACAAACCCGGATACCCCGGCAGCAAGCATACCCGAAGCCGTATATCTGCCGACACCGCCGTGGACAAAGAGGGGTAAATTACTATTTTTCAAATACCATTGCATGAGAATGAAAGATGAATATCTGGATACCTTTCCCGCTGCCTCATTTCCCTTGAGGATCAAGGCGTGGGGATCAACCCTTTTTATCTTTTCAATAAGGTTTATATCCTTTATTTCAAGAACAATCTTTGTATCACCAAAATTGGAAAAATCAGCAGCCTCGTCTTCTTTAGAAAGGGGAACAATCAAAAGATCAAGGTTGGTCAAATTTTTTTGCTTCAGGGCGGCAATGATCTCATGATCATGGGAGGATAACCGCAGGCCAAAAACCAAGTTCTCCTGGGAAAGCAGCCGGGCCCTTTGAAGGATGTCGTCACGTCTTAAAAACTCCGTGTCAAAGACCGGCAGCGCCCCGGATTGATAAATGGCGTGAAAATATCTGGAATCAAATACCTTGACCGGTGTATAAATCATCAAAGGCAATCTTGAATTCAGTATTCTTGTAATCATAAAAATGGCTCCATATGTTAAGTTGTGGTATCATCTTCCCCCGGCCGCCTGGCAAAGAAAAGATGTGGTTCTCAAATCATTTTCCATATCAAGGAGCGTGCCATCCGCTTCATTTTTTTTTAACACACTGAAATAAATGCATTTTACAAAAAAACGCCATATCTGCTTTCTTGATTACCACTAAATATTCTTGCATTTTATGTACACTGGTTGTACAAATTTGCTCAGAAACTAAAATAGTTTTACAAGAACTAATGGAGAGATTGTGAAAAAACTTAAATTGGATAAAGAAGAAGAAGAATTCTTCAGAACCGTCCATAATGCTGCCTTTGCAAACCCTTTCAGCGAGCTGAGGGAAAGATTAGACCGGAAAATTGCCGGACTTTTCCCTTCTGCCACCAGGAGGGAAAGCAAGGACAAATGCGTCAGGGAAATAGACAGGAGGTTAAAAAAGCTGGAAACGGAAAATAAAGGAAATCTCAATGACTACCAGGACATGGACAAAAGAATCCTTCGGGTGGTCTATTTATTTGATATTTTCCACAAATTCAGGGACAAATTTGACCAGTTAATCAAAGACCAGATCATTGCCCAAGGTTCTCCTGTTAAAGTTACCTTTGTTGAAGATGCAAAAAAAATGGTCATTCAAAAAGGCTTTGATACCCAGACCTTTTACCATTATTTTGCCCTGTCCTACCAATTGCGGCGGGCATTTTATTTTATCTCCCATTCCCTGGTGGGAAGCAGTCCCTGCATGCGCACCCTGAAAAAACACCTCTGGTATAATATCTTCACCCATAATATTGAACTCTATGATAATTTTTTATGGGACAAGATGGAGGATTTTTCCACCCTGCTTCTCGGGGAGACCGGAACCGGGAAGGGGACAGCAGCCCAGGCCATCGGCCGAAGCGGCTATATCCCCTTTGACACCCAAAGAGGCTGTTTTGACGAAAGTTTTACCCGGGCATTTTACTCCC
>PIVS01000110.1 GCA_003353855.1 Desulfobacteraceae bacterium | reverse complement strand
ATTTTCTCCCCCAGACCTTGAAAACCAATTTCCCAATATACTCCCCAGGGGCAATATCTGAAGATTTATATTTTTGGGGATTTAAACCATCTTGCGCTGCATCTTTAAATCGATATGCTCTTGATGCACAAATGATATCTTTTTTTTTTAGCGTAGCATATGTAAAAGCTTTTATTTCCAGGCAGGGTTGCAGAAACTTAAAAATCGACCGGGCTTCACAATATTCAATAAATTCTTCAGCGTCTTCCCTAGGAAAATTTCGCTGAATCGACGGTCTGCCGGATTTGGAGCAAGTTTGCTGGGAACAAAAAGACCGTTTCAAAAGACTGGTACCAGGGGTGCTTTTAACTTTTTGAATTCTCTTAATGGATACGCCCAACCGGTTTGCTATTTCAATAAATGAATAAGCATCTTTATATAGGCTTTTAAACTCTTGTAAAGATGATACCGACACACTAATATCTGGTGTATTTGCCGATGTATTAACCACAGAGAAAATATCCGGATGATTATCTATAATATTAAAAACTTGATTAGGAGCAACTCCAATCACAAGCGCCGCATCTTCCAATGAACAGGTTTCCTTCATTACATTCTTACTCCGGACTCACAAGGATCGTCTATACGTACATCAAAATTGTTTTTGGTGAGCCGCTCTGCCAGGGTGCTAAGCCTGGGGGCATGATCGTTCTCAATGGGGTGTTTCATTATTGTTCCTTATTTAATACTTGTTCAGGTTGATGAAAAAAAAAGATAAATGCCATGTTAAGGCGGCTGAGTCAAGGCCGGCTTGACCTCACCTCAAAATCCTCGCTGTCTTAGGCAGCCTGTGAGAACAATCGTTCGAGTTTTATAAAATCATTTGGGCCATCTGCCCACCTTGACTTTGTTCACTTGCCTGGGGTAATTAAGACGGATGAATATAATAAATACCATAAGCCGGGAATTGGGCCTCACCCAAAAACAAGTGGATGCGGTGGCAACCTTGTTGGAACAGGGATCTACCATTCCTTTCATTGCTCGCTACAGAAAAGAGATGACCGATTCCCTGGATGAGGTGGTAATTGCCGATATCCGGGATCGGGTTCAAATTTTAAAGGATCTTTCAGTCCGCAGGGAATCCATTCTCAAATCATTGCGGGAAAGAACGTTGCTGACCCCGGAGCTGAATACTGCCATTGACCTTGCTGTCTCCATGACCGAGCTGGAAGATCTCTATGAAAAATACCGGCCCAAAAAAAGAACCCGTGCCCAGGCTGCCAGGGAAAAAGGGCTGGAGCCCCTGGCCAATTTTCTTTTGGCCCAGAAAAAGCTGGATCTTCCATCGGAAATCCGAAAGTTTGTCTGCCCGGAAAAGGAGGTTGCTTCTGTTGAAGAGGCCCTGGCCGGTGCCAGGGATATCATTGCAGAAATTGTCAATGAGGACCCAAAAGCCAGGGCGGCTGTCCGGGATTTATTCCTTGCCAAGTCCCTGATTCTTTCCCGTGTGAAAAAGGGAAAAGAGGAGGAGGGGAGCAAGTTTCAAGATTATTTTGATTGGTCTGAACCGGCATTTAAGACGCCTTCCCACAGGGTACTTGCCATGCTCAGGGGGAAAAATGAATCCATTCTAACGGTCCATGTACTTCCCGAAGAAGTCCTTGCCCTTGTTCTGGTGGAACGGTTGTTTTTGAGGCATCCGTCTAAAACCCATCCGGATATTAGGGATCAGGTGAAACTTGCCATTAAAGATGCCTATAAACGCCTGCTGTCCAAATCCATTGAAAAAGAGAGTCTGGCACTATTGAAGCTTGGGGCGGATGACCAGGCCATTGCTGTGTTTGTAACAAATTTAAGGGAATTGCTTTTGTCGGCGCCTTTGGGGGAAAAACGGGTGATGGCAATAGATCCCGGGTTTAGGACCGGGTGCAAGTTGGACTGCCTGGATTCCCAGGGGAAACTTCTTGACCATGATGTGATCTTTCCCCATGACAAGGGGCGGTCCAGGGCAGGGCAAACCATAATCAATCTGGTGAAAAAATTTAAAATTGAAGCAGTGGCCATTGGCAACGGCACTGCCGGGCGGGAAACCGAGTCCTTTGTGAGGGAGATGGATCTGCCTGCGGGCGTTGAGGTGGTCATGGTGGACGAGAGCGGGGCCTCCATCTATTCTGCTTCCGCCATTGCCAGGGAAGAGTTTCCTGACCATGATATCACGGTCAGGGGGGCTATTTCCATTGGCAGACGCCTGATGGATCCTTTGGCGGAGCTTGTGAAAATTGATCCTAAATCCATTGGCGTGGGCCAGTATCAGCATGATGTGGACCAGAAATTATTGCGAAAGGGTCTGGATGATGTGGTCAAAAGCTGTGTTAACCAGGTGGGGGTGGAAGCAAATACCGCCAGCAAGGATTTGTTGGCCCAGGTTTCCGGCCTTAATCCCACCATTGCCGCCAACATGGTGGCCTATAGAAATGAACACGGCCCCTTTACCACCCGGAGGGCATTTTTAAAGGTGCCCCGGCTGGGACCCAAGGCCTTTGAGCAGGCTGCCGGGTTCCTGAGAATCCAAAATGGGAAAAATCCCCTGGACAAAAGCGGGATCCATCCCGAGTCCTATGTGGTTGTGACCCAAATGGCAAAGCAGGAGGGATGCAAAATTGAACAGCTGCTGCACAATGCCCAAAGGGTCAGGACAATAAACCTGACATCCTATGTCACTCCCACCGTGGGCCTGCCCACCCTCACCGATATTACCAATGAGCTGGCAAGCCCCGGCCGTGATCCCCGGCAGTCCTTTCAGTCTTTTTCCTTTGATGACACCATCCATAAGATCACCGACCTTGTTCCGGGCATGAGTGTGCCGGGAATCGTGACCAATGTCACGGCTTTTGGAGCCTTTGTGGACATAGGGGTTCACCAGGACGGCCTGGTCCACATCAGCCAGCTGGCTGACAGATATGTCAAGGATCCCAACGAGATTGTTTCGGTCAGGCAGCAGGTGCGGGTGAGGGTTCTGGAAGTGGATGTAAAACGGAAACGGATCTCCCTTTCCATGAAGCAGGGGGGAGACTAGGACGTCTTGGGCAGGGTTTGAAATGAACATTTACCAGGTTGAAAAGATCCCACCCGATATAAATAATAGACCAAACCACCCTAGTGCAGGGTAATATAGCGGCTGTAGGCAATCCCGTTGATTAAAAGATAGACCCCGAATCCAAGGGCTGCATATCCAAAAATAAAATAGACGATTTTATATAAGAGCGACGGCGGGTTAACTTTGGCGGTTTCGAGTTTTCCCTCTTTTTTCAGCCGGTCAAGCCAGGCCGGTTTTTCCTCTTCCATCTCTTCCAGGGACATACTTCCGGAAAACATGGCTTCATTCATTGGAAAACTTGTGGGTCTCAGATGTCCCACATAAAAATGAACAATAAAAATATAGGAAATCGCTAAAATCGCTTCTGCCCTGTGCAATAAAACCGCAACATTTAAGGCCCACCCCGGTATAAACCGGCTGGCAAAAATCGGATACATGAGGGCAAGTCCGGTAATGGCTAAAAGGGGCATGCCCCAATAGACCGCCCAATAATCAAATTTTTCCCAATAGGCCCACCGCCCCATCTTCGGGGGTGACCCAATCCCGAAGAGCCAGAGAATTCCCTGCCAGAGATGTTTTGCATCCGTAAAATTGGGTATGAGGGAATCAGGCCCGAAAAGACTGGCTCCAAAATTTCTCCAATTGATTCTTGTCAAAAGGTAGAGGGTATGGAAAATAAATCCGTAAATCATAAGGACCCCCACCCATTTATGGATGAGCATGGAGGTATCATATCCCCCTAAAACCATGTTGAGGCTTTTTCCCCAGGCCGTCGGGAAAAATAGGCGGCTGAACCCGGTGGCTGCCTGGGTGAGAAAGGTGAGTATTAGGAAAAGATGAAAAGCCCTGTCCAGAATACTAAATCGCTTAATGCGTGTTGTTTGCATCATATTTAATTATCCTTTTTTTTCCTGAACAATTCCCTCAGCCCCATTAATAAGGAATGGGGGATGAAAAATGCCAGGGTCCCTGCCAGAAGCACCAGCATAAACCAATAGGAGTAATAAAGGGCAGGAAAAGCGGTTCGGGTGCTGATGGCGCCGGCTGGCGGTTCATGGATAACATAGGAGGCAAAGGAGGCAGAGGCACCCTCATGGCATTTTGCACAGACATAGGCATGGCGTCTGATGGGGTTCATGGGGGAATAGTAGTGATTGATGCTGGCAATGGGTTCCGGGCCATGGCACTGACGGCAGGTGAGGTTTGCCCGGACCGTATGAATATCATGGGTCTCGTTTGCATGGCATGCTTCACACCGCCTGTTGTCATAAAATTTGATACCGTAGTGAGAGTCAGCCAGACGGGACCGATTCCGGACGGCCGCTGCCGTAGTGCTGTACGCAAAAGGTTGACGATCAACGCCACGAAATTTTCGTATCAACGGACTTTCATGGCGGGGCTTCATTTCATATTGTTCATAATAACCCGTGCTGACTTCATACTGTTTGTAGCGATTGATGTAGGATGTTACCTCCCCCTGCCCCAGGGACAGGGCAGGGAGGAGGACGGTCGCCAGCAGGGTTAAGGGTATTATCCAGATTATAGGTATATAAATTGAATTTCGCATAACCCACCCCCGGCTTTTAATTGGTCTTTTTGTAATTAATGGATTCAATTGCCTGGCCCACAGGTTTTGGTATCTTTGAAAGGGTTTCCCAGGCGGCTTGAAGTTTATTAAGGTCCTGATCCTTATGTTTGTGGCAGGCCTGACAGGAATTGGGAACCTTCGGGTTTTTCAGGGTGTCTTCTGGCAGCAGGGTTACAAATACATGGCTCCGGATATCTCCTGATTCCGCGCTCTTTGCAATTTTTGGCATATGACAGCCCACACAATTTGCAAAGGAGTGAATGGAGTGCCCGAAATTATTGTTAATCATTTCATGGCAGCTCAGGCATTGTTTTGAACCGGCAAAACTAGTCTGGGAGCGGGTGGGCGGCATGCCCAGCTGATGCACATAGTGGCAGGAGGTACAGGTTACACCTTCTGCGGCATGTTTGGACTGCTGCCAGTCTATAAATTGCTGGTGATGTCCCTTGGAAAATTCATTGGCATATACATGCTTTACATCACCTGCTCCAAATGAGGTTGATTTATAATAGGTAGCCAGGGCTTTGCCGGGCGCGTAGCCAACCGGCCATCCCCCGCCTTTTTTCATGGTTGCCTTACCACGGTTATGGCAGGACCCGCAGATTTGTGCGGATACGCCCATGGTTAACTTGGCAGGATTGACAATGGTTTGTCTCTTCTCAAATACGGCTGTTTTCGGCAATGCTGCATGCCAGGAGCCTTTACCATGACAGGATTCACACCCCACACCCGGTTCTTTAAAGGTGTTCGCCTCAAGATCCACACCCGTTGCATGGCAACCCCCGCATTTTAACAGCCAGGGCCGCTTGTCCCAGTCTTTTTCATGATAATTCACCCACCGATGGGTATCTGCATTGTATTGAATGGGTG
Source organism: Desulfobacteraceae bacterium (assembly GCA_003353855.1). GTDB lineage: Bacteria > Desulfobacterota > Desulfobacteria > Desulfobacterales > Desulfobacteraceae > NBML01. The sequence continues at coordinate 7,011 of PIVS01000110.1, read as the reverse complement.
AAATATAAAAGGTATTATCTTTTTTTACCAGATATCGCTGTTTCCACTGGCCTCCAATGGTGTAGAGGATTTCGTCTTTTTTAGGTACATAGATTTTTTCTGCCGGAACTTTCAGCTTTTTACTCAGTTTGGCCAGGTCCGTGCGTATGACATTTTCATCAATGGGGACGATAATGGCATCTTCGTTGGCCTTGGCATCCTGGAGCATGCGGGAATGCATGGTCATTTTCCATGAATCATAATGTTCCAGATGACACATTTTACAGGTGTCGGAGCCAACAAAATCTTTAGGTTGCGCTGTGACGGCAGCAACGTCGACGATGGGCTCGCTTCCACATCCCCAAAAAAACAATGTGAAAATTGCCGGAATGATTAATATTGCCAAAGATTTCATTTTCATGTTTCCCTCCCTGGTTTGAGTTGCAATTTTATTGGTTGAATCCTCAAATAGCAATCAAATAAAAAAAATGCGCACAAGGCGCTACAATGTGGAGGGGGGAGTTCAAAAAAAATAAATGAAGAAAATTCAAATTCAGAAAAGTACTATATTCCTATGTGAAATAGATTAGAATGTCAAGGAAACAATATGTTCAATTGGTTAAACCGGTTTCTTCTTCCTCTCCTTTTTCAGGCGTGGTTCCAACATAGGTCTGTGCAATATTTGCGGAATATAAAACAATCTGTTTCATCAGATCCATCAATTCCAGATGAATTTCGGTGGTTTCCATGGATTTTTCATTTTTCAGGATAATCCGTTTCAAATGCCTTGCCCGGTATCTGGATTCCAGATCCAGGTATTTTCGCTCTTTATTCATGATTTTATAGGCCAGTTTGGCATCTGTTTCCTTGAATGCCGCCTCCAGGAGTCTGATTTGTTTTGAAACCTTGCCATGGTAGATGAGCAGTTCCTCTTTTCCTTCCAGGGAGAAATCATAGAGGAGTCTTTTTTTCTTGGCAATCAGGGGGATCATATTCCGGTGAATAATATCTCCCATGCTTTCAATATCCTTGACAATGGAAACCATTCCAAAAACTTCTTCCGTCTGTTTCTCAGTAATTTTCCCCTGGGCAATATGGGTGAGATAAATACTTAATTTTTCTTCTATGAAATCTATTTTTTCCTCACGCAAATCCAGACTCTGGAGAAGGGTTAGGTCTTCATGTATTGCATCTCTTTTAGGGATCTCTTTGAGTAGAAGCTGTGTCTTTTCATCTTGTTTCCCCTTGTTTGATATATGTGCTTCATCGGAAAGAAAGGGGATGATGATTCCATTGAGCATCCGGCCCAATAGTTTTGCCATGCGGGACATTTCTGCCCGGGCCAGTTCAATGGCAAGGGAAGGGGTCTCCAATACGGCATCTTCAATATACCAGGTTGCGATTTCCTGGGATTTGGGTTTTTCCTTTTCAGGATAGATAAAATAGATGATTTTTGAAAAAACAGGGATAAAGGGCAGGAAAAAAAGGCCCAGGCTCACATTGAACAGGGTATGGGCATTGGCCAGCTGGCGCGCCGTGCCTGAGCCGAATCCTCCAGCCAGGGCGCGGATGAGATCGGCAAACTGGGGAATCCAAAAAATAAAGATGATAACCCCGGCAATTTTAAAGAGAATATGGGCAATGGCCACCCGTTTGGCTTCTCTTTCAGCTCCGATGCCTGCAAGGGCTGCGGTGACACAGGTGCCGATGTTGGCGCCGAAGATCACAGGTATACCGCCTTCAAGGGAAATCAGTCCCTGCTGGGCCAGGACAATAAGCACCCCGGTGGTGGCGCTGCTGCTCTGGACAACGGCGGTAAAGACGGCACCAATAAGAATTCCCAGAAATGGATTTTCCAGATCCTTCATCAGATTGATAAATGCAGGAAAGCTGCGTAAAGGGTTCATGGCATCGCTCATTAATTTCATGCCGAAAAAAAGGATGCCGAATCCCAGAACAATATCCCCCACCGACTTTGATTTTTCTGTTTTGCTTAAAAGCTTGAGAAGAAATCCAATGGCCACCATGAGAAGGGCATAATCCGTGAGTTTGAAGGCAATCATCTGGGCTGTGATGGTGGTGCCGATGTCAGCTCCAAGTATCACCCCCATGGACTGGACCAGGTTTAAAAGGCCTGCCTGGACAAAACTGACCAGCATCACGGTTGTGGCGCTGGAAGACTGAATCACCATGGTGACAAAGGCGCCCACAATCAGGGCAATGATACGGTTCTTGGTCATTGAGGCCAGGATGGACCGCATTTTATTGCCTGCGGTGCTTTTCATCCCAGTGCTCATTTTATCCATACCATATAGAAATAAAGCCAGACCCCCGGCAAGGCTGGTAAAAATATCTGCCCAGGAAAAGTCATTTGGTCCGGCAGGCCCGGCACCGGCGATGGCAGCCGGCAGAAGCCAGAATACCCAGATCAGTGATAGGCAGAATAGTGATGACCAGCACTTTGATGGTAAAAATGTTGCCTTTATAACAAGATTTATCGGCACTAAAAGATTTTGAGCTATTCTGCTTTTGACATCACTAAGGTTTTCTTTCATGAATTCTCCATTTTTCAGATTGTGTGTGCTGGAAAATCTTTTTTGCTATTTTTATTGAAATTCGAAAATAAAGTCAATGGATGATTCCCCCAGGGGGGCATAGACAGATCTTGACAGTACAAAAGGAAAAATAATCAGGTAACCGCTTGCCCTTTTAAGTTCCTTGATCCTGTTCAGTTCCGTCATGGTTTTTGCCTTTATCGTCACCCTGGGGCCTGTCCCGTCTGTTGTGGGTCCCATTCTTCAAAAACATTGTAAGTTTTTGGTATCTGGCCAAGACGTGAAATGCAAATTCCTTTAATGAAAAACTTATTGAAAAAATAATGAATCATGGTAGAGTATTCATGTCATTGACCCTTATCCATGGAACGTTTATGCTTGGTACGGCGGTGCTATCTTTTAGAAACCATCTTGAAAGAGTTGACCAAGCCATCATTCTTGTAGAAGAGATGACCGACCAAGTAAAAAAAGAGTTCTCAGTCCTTAAAAAAATCATGGCGATTGAGACATTTTCATTAAAAAATTATCAGTTTTTAATCAATAATAAGGAGAGATCCCATGGCCACTACCCAACTTGCAGGCAATCCGGTTAACCTGTCCGGCGATTTTCCCGTCAAAGATGCCGTTGCCAAAAATTTTACAGCTGTTCAGCAGGACCTGTCAGTGGTTTCCATTGATTCATTTAAAGGGAAAAGAATTGTCCTTAACATCTTTCCCAGCATTGATACGGCTGTATGTGCCACATCGGTTCGCAAATTCAACCAACGGGCCGCCGCCCTTGAAAACACCCAGGTGATTTGCCTGTCTGCGGATCTGCCCTTTGCCCATAAACGGTTTTGCGGTGCCGAAGGCATTGATAATCTCATCACGGCTTCTCTTTTTCGGAACCGGGAATTTGCTGTGGATTACGGGGTGCTGATCACAGACGGGCCCCTGGAAGGACTCACTGCCCGGGCCGTGATTGTGGTGGATGAAGCTTGTAATATACTCCATGCCCAGCTGGTGGATGATATCACCCATGAGCCGGATTACGAGGCAGCCCTTGCAGCCCTGGCCTGATATCATGTTTGCAAATTTGTGTTTCAATAATTTTTCATAGGGAGAACCTCATGAAAAGTATGATGAAGTGGGTGTTGATGGGTGGGGGACTGCTCCTGGTATTGATCGTCGGAGCCATTGTCCTGATTCCGAAGTTAGTGGACGTTCAAAAATATAAACCCATGATAGAAGAACTGGTCACCGAACAGACCGGCCGTTCTTTTTCCATGGGAGACGATCTTCAGTTGTCTGTCTTTCCCTGGGTGGGGGTGAGTCTGTCCGATCTTTCCCTTGGCAGCCCAAAGGGGTTTGAAAACAAGGATATGATTGCCGTGAAACGGCTTGAAGTACGGCTGCGGTTCATGCCCCTGCTCTTCCGTAAGGTAGAGGTGTCCACCTTTGTGGTGGATACGCCCCGGCTTTTTCTGGAAAAAGCCAAAAACGGAAAGGCCAATTGGGAAAATATCGGTCCCGGTGAAGACGTGGGGGAAAAAAAGGATGAAACCACCGGTCCATCCGACCAAAAGCTGCCCATTAAATCTTTACTCGTGGGAAATTTTTCCATCTTAAACGGACTTGTTTCCTATGTCGACCAGGGTAGTGGGTTGAAAAAAGAAGTTTCTGATTTTAACCTGACCCTGACCAATATCAGCCTTGATAAACCCATTGGGGTGAAGTTGTCCGTAAAATTAGACGGGAAATCAATTTTACTGGAAGGTTTGGCAGGGCCTGTGGGCAAGGAACCGGGTAAAGAAGATTTGAATCTTGATATGACCTTAAAGGCCCTGGACCAATTGAGCATTCATCTCAAAGGGAAGATTATTCAGCCCATGGGAGCTCAAAAAATTGTCATGGATGTGGATGTTGCTTCATTTTCACCCAGAAAACTTTTGTCTGACATGGGACAGCCTTTTTTCGTGAAAACCGCCGATCCTAAAGTGCTGGACAAGGTTGCCCTGAAAGCAAGGATCGAGGGAGGCGCAACAGCCATTAAGCTTTCCAATGGAGTTTTGACCCTGGATGATTCTAAACTTACATTTCTGGCAGAGGCCAAAGCCTTTGATAAGCCCGATCTTAAGTTTGATTTGAATCTGGATAGTATTGATCTGGACCGGTATCTACCCCCAGAAAAAGAGAAGGCCGGTAAAGAAAACTCTGGAGAGAAAAGTGCCGGGAACAAGGCCGGTAAACAGAAAGAAACCGATTATGGCCCCCTGCGAAAGCTGGTGCTGGACGGTAAAATAAAGGTTGGCAGTCTGAAAGCTGCAAACTTGCGTATCCAGGATTTTGTAGCCCATGTGACCGCAAAAAACGGGGTCATTGACCTGGATCCTCTGGGCCTGAACCTTTACCAGGGGAGTGTTGCATTCAAAGCCCGTCTGGATGTTCGCAAAAAGAATCCAAGAACTCAGTTCACCCTGGATGCCAAAGATATCCTGGCAGGCCCCCTGCTCAAGGATGCCATTGAAAAAGAAATTATTGAAGGTGCCATGGTGGCGAATATGACACTGAAGATGATAGGAGAGAGTCCGGACATGGTCAAAAAGAGTCTTGAAGGCAAGGGAGAATTGAAATTTGTTGACGGCGCCATTGTGGGAATAGATATTGCCAATACAGTGCGGAATGCAACTGCTGGTCTCGGCCTGGGGGAGACACCAGCAAAAAAACCCCGGACAGATTTTGCCGAATTAAATATTCCTTTTTCGGCTGACAAGGGAATCGTCAACATTCCCGGCGCCAGGCTCATATCTCCGCTTATCCGCCTTTTGGCCAAGGGAAATGTCAACCTGGAGAAAGAGGATCTTGACTTCAGGGTGGAACCTAAGTTTGTGGCCACCTTAAAAGGCCAGGGGGATACCAAGGATCGGTCCGGTCTGACGGTTCCCCTGTTGATTACAGGTTCCTTTGATTCTCCCAAGATCCGGCCGGATTTAAAGGGAATGCTAGGCAACAAGATTCCAGATGCAGAGAATATCGAACAGATGCTCAAATCAAGCGGGTCATCCTCTTCCCAGAGGGAATCTGTTGAAGAACAGGCCAAAGACCTGCTGAAAGGCTTCATGCCAAACTTAAAAAATTAATGGAACCTAGATTAATGGAACCTGAAAGATTGACAGGGGCATGGATGGTATTTTCCATTATATGGCCCTGGAAGAAAAAGCCATCCGCCGGGACCCGGTCAAACGGATCACATAATTATTGCAAAAGGTGTTTAACTGATTTGAATTGAAACTGAGGTGAATATGGAATTTAGATTTTATGGAGCAGCAGGTGAGGTAACCGGGTCGATGCATCTTCTGGACACTGGAAATGATCAAATTCTCTTTGATTGCGGTATGTTCCAGGGCCGGAGAAAGGAGAGTGCCCAAAAAAACAAGACCTTTCCCCTGGACCGGTCTAAAATTACCAATATGGTATTGTCCCATGCCCATATTGATCATTCCGGCCGGATTCCCATGCTTACGGAAAAGGATTTTTCCGGCAGAATTATCACCACCCGGCCCACAAAGGATGCCCTAAGCTACATGCTCCTTGACAGCGGTCATATCCAGGAATCCGATGTCCAATATCTGAACTATAAATCCCTGCGCTCCTTTCTCTACAGCCTGAAGCAAAAAAAGCATCAACAGAATGTGAGTAACAAAGAAAAAAACAGTATTAAAAAACTTTTGAAAAAGAGTCCCTATGAACTGGATACTATGGCCATTGCAAAACTCCAGAAAGACCATGGTCTTGAAAGATTTTTTCCCCTCTACACCATGGAGCAGGCCAGTCAGTCCTTGTCCTATATAGACGGGTATCCCTTTGACATTCCCGTGACCATAGGCCGTGATACCACGGTGAAATTTTATGTGGCCGGTCATATCCTGGGATCTGCATTTTCCCTGGTCACGGTGAAACGGGCGGATAGAACCCGTCGAATACTGTATACCGGGGATGTGGGACGGTTTGGCAAACCCATTCTTAAAGATCCCACCCTTGAATTTGATGAGGCAGACCGTGATATTGATCTTTTAATTACGGAAAGCACCTATGGGGACCGGGAACATGATCCGGTCGAAGAGCTGGGGAACAGCCTTAAAAAGGTTCTGATCTCCACCTATAAAAAAGGAGGGTCTGTTATTATCCCTTCCTTTGCCTATGGCCGTACCCAGGAAATTATTTATATCCTCCATGAGCTTTATGAATCAGGCCAGGTACCCAGGACACCTATATATGTGGACAGCCCCCTGGCTTCCAATATCACCACCGTGTTTGGAGAACATCCGGAAAGTTATGACAAGGAAACCCATAAAACCTTTCTGGAAAAAGGGCTTAATCCCTTTTATTTTGACAAGATCAAATTTGTGGAAAGTGTTGAAGAATCCATGAAACTGACCCGGGATGAGACACCCCATGTGGTAATTTCCGCATCGGGCATGTGTGAGGCCGGGCGGAT
>PIVS01000586.1 GCA_003353855.1 Desulfobacteraceae bacterium | reverse complement strand
GAAGCAACAGGCGGATCAGATCCAACAGGAATCAGAACTTCCTATAAAAAAGATGGAGACGATTATATTGTTAATGGTCGTAAATGCTTTATCACCAACTCACATGTGGCCAATGTGCTGGTAATCCTTGCAAAGGATGAGGATAACCCAAAAAGCTTTTGCGCATTCATTGTAGAAAAAGGGATGGATGGATTTAAACCCACCCATGTTGAACATAAAATTGGTTTCAGGGGATGTAATACCGGAGAACTGGCCTTTGAAAATCTAAGAATTCCCAAAGAAAATCTTCTGGGTGCTGAGGGCAAAGGTCTTGCCGTAACCATGTCTGCCATCGGAGAGATCGGACGAGGTGGTATGGTGGGATGCGCACTGGGTCTTCAGGCGGCATGTCTTGAAGAATCCATCAAGTTTGCCAGCGAAAGAATCCTTTATGGCAAACCCATTGCAAAACTCCAAACCATTCAGAACAAGATTGCTGATATGAAAATCGATCTTGAAGCGGGCAGGGTCCTGGGTTACAGAGCTTCGTCCATGCAGGACGCAGGCAAACGATCCTCCAATGAATTTGCCGTGGCCAAATATTATACCACTGAAGCCTGCCAGAGAGCAGCCAAGATGGCCGTAGATATTCATGGCGGGTACGGTTGTATGGAAGAATATAAGGTCAGTCGACTTTACCGGGATGCGGCTGTGGTAGGACCATCTGCCGGAACATCTGATATCATGAAAGTCATTGTTGCCCGCTGGGCCATGTCATAATAACCATTTGCCCGGTTTTATGTTAAGTCTTTAAAACCGGGCACTACCGATACAGGTTGTGTAAATGCTAAAATTAGTTGTTTGTGTAAAAGCCGTACCAGACCCTGAAAAGGCGGACCGCATTAAAATTGATCCTGTCACAAAGAATCTGATCCGCCAGGATATTCCCATGGTCTTAAATCCTATTGATAAATTTGCCCTGGAAGCGGCTCTAGTTCTGAAAGAAGAAAAAGGAGCCCATATCACAGTAATAAGTATGGGGCCACCTGATGCGGCATCCATTGTAAAAGAATGTATGGCATTGGGCGCTGATAAGGGTATTTTGCTATCTGACAGGGCCTTTGGCGGTGCCGACGCTTTTGCAACCGCATTTACCCTGGCATCGGGAATTAAGAAACTGGAAGAATTTGATGTGGTTTTCTGCGGCATGGCATCCAGTGATGGCGCAACAGAATGGGTGGGTCCCCAGATTGCAAACTTTCTGGATACACCTGTTGTAACCATGGTAAAGGCCATTGAAGAAAATGAGGATCTGACCTGGACAGTAAGGGCGGATTTTGACAATGGCTATCGCCGGGTTAAAGTGCAGCTTCCCTGTGTTTTTACGGTCACAAGAGACTTAAATACTCCCCGGACGTTAAGTTTTTCAGGGATTATCAAAGCCAGAAAAAAACAGGTCGATATTCTGGGTCTTGAACAATTGGGCGTTGATCCTGAAAAGGTGGGGGCCAAAGGCTCTCCAACCATAGTCAGTGATATGGAAATCACTTCAAACACCCGTGAAACCACAATGATTCAAGGCACCCTGGAAGAAAAAGCAGACGCTGTGCTTGAACTTCTTAAAGACTTTGGAAGCATAGGATAGTGATCATGACAATAGAAACGACAATTGAAAATGAAATGGAAGCCATCTGGGTTGTTGCGGATCAGATAAATGGAGCAATCAATCCGGTCACATTCCAGCTTCTGGGTCAGGCAAGAAAATTGGCGGATGATCCAGCCAGGAAAGTCGCCTGTATTATTTTTGGTGATGAAATTGGCGGCCTTACCACCTCCCTTGTTGGTGCAGGCGCTGATATTGTATATAAGGCTGAATCGTCGGATCTGAAACTGTATCAACAAAATATATACAAAGATACCATTGTCGCACTTGCGAAAGAGAAACAACCTGATATGATCTTTTTGGGCTCAACCTCGGTGGGAAGAGAACTGGCGCCCCTGGTGGCGGCTGCCTTAAACACAGGGTTAAGTGCCCATTGTATTGATTTGTGTCTGGATGAAGAGGGTATCCTTGAACAAAAGATTCCTGCCTATGGCGGATTGATGACCATTATCTGTCCTTCAAAAAGGCCCCAGATGGCCACCTGTGCCCAGGGGGTTTTTGCCACTCCGGAAATGGATGAAAAAAGGCAGGGGATAACTATCGATGTTCCCATTTGCAATTCTGAGTTCCAAAAGATCCAGACCCTTGAGATTGTCCAGGAATCCCTGGAAGGATTATCCATTGAAACAGCCTCTTCAGTTGTCGCAGGAGGTGCGGGTGCAGGTGACACAAAAGGCTGGGATTTGATAAAAGAATTTTCTGATACATTGGGTGCCGCCCTTGGATGCACCCGTCCAGCCGTGGATGAGGGCTGGGCAGAACTTGATACCATGATCGGCCAGAGTGGCAAAATGGTCAGCCCGGAATTATATATTGGTGTGGGGCTGTCCGGTGAGCAGCAACACATGGTAGGGATCATGGAAGCAAAGCTGATGATTGCCATTAACAATGATGAAAAATCACCGGTGTTTGAACAGGTTGATTATGGAGTTGTGGGCGACTGCAAAGAATTCTTACCGGTATTAATTAATAAAATAAAAGAATCCTGAGGCGATTCACAATTCGTTTTCTCAGGAGAATTTAAATAATACGCATAAACCATTTTTTGATTGGAGAAAAAATATGACCATAAAAACAAGAGAAGATTATCTGGCAAGCCTTAAGGCATTAAAACCGAATGTTTATAAATTTGGTGAACTCATAGAAGATGTCACCACCCATCCTGCAACAAAAAGAACGGTTGAAAGCCATGCCATGGTTTATGATGCAGCAAATGATCCTGAACTTGGAAAACAATATACAACGACCTCTTCGTTTACCAATGAAAAGATTCTTTTATGGAATTCCATGATGACCGAAGAAGGACATCTTTTGCGCAACATGAAATTTAAACGCCAGAATTATCGTCGAACCGGTACATGTACGGG
>PIVS01000585.1 GCA_003353855.1 Desulfobacteraceae bacterium | reverse complement strand
TTTGTCATGGACTGGTACAAGGGTCTGCACGTGACACCTGAAAACTTAAGACTCAGGGACCATGATGAAGATGAGCTCTCCCATTATTCCAACGGTACTGCCGACGTTGAATACCGCTACCCCTTCGGATGGGGCGAACTGTCCGGCATCGCCTCCAGAACCGATTATGACTTGAAACAGCATATGGAGCATTCATCCAAGGATCTCCAGTACTTTGACGAGGCAAACAAAGAAAAGTATATTCCCTTTGTTATTGAACCTTCTTTGGGTGTTCAGCGCTCTGCACTGGTCTTCCTCTGTGATGCCTATGATGAAGAAGAGGTCAAGGAAGGGGATACTCGCGTTGTCTTAAGACTCCACAATCAGCTGGCCCCCATTAAGGTTGCCGTACTGCCCCTGTCCAAAAAACTGAGTGAAGGGGCGGAAAAGGTCTTTGCCCTCTTGGTCCGGGAGCTGGGCCTGAAGATTGATTTTGACGTCCAGGGCAGTATCGGCAAACGTTACCGTCGTCACGATGAAGCCGGTACCCCCTATTGCGTGACCTTTGATTTTGATTCTCTGGAAGACGGTTCAGTGACCATCAGGGAGCGGGATACCATGAAGCAGCAACGGATGAAAATTGATGAACTGGTCGCTTATTTCAGGGAACAGTTCAGATATTAAGGATCGCCTTAGGTTTATAAGCAGAACGTAACGGTCAGGCCGGTGATCCATCGGCCTGACCGTTTTTAGCATTTGATATAAAAGGATTATACACGGTCTTTGAGAATCAAGTCGCATAGGAGTCCTTTATAATCAATCCCTGCCTTTTGGAATCCTTTTGTCCCGTATTTCATATTCCCCTCCAGAACGTAGAGGCGGCTGCGAGACTGTACAATATCAATACCCACATCATTCCATCCGCATTTATTTGCCGTTGAAATTGCCAGGTCCAGTGCTTTTTGGGGCAGGGGATCAAAGCTTATTTCTCCTCCCTGGGACAAATTGGTTCTAAAGTTGCCTTCCTCTGAAATGCGCCAAAAAGCCAATGCTATCTGTTGGCCTATCACTATTATTCTCATGTCCCGGTCAATTGGCAGATATTCCTGAATATAGGCCGGTCCTTTTTGGCTTAAATATTTTAGCAGATCTTTCGGGGTTTGAATAAGATGAACCCCGATACCCCTTGCAGATCCCCTGGCAATTTTTGCAATAAAGGGAAAATCAAACTCTTTTACTATAAGTTTTTTTTGTCGGGAACCATAAAAAATTTTTGTGCGGGGATGGGGAATGCCCAACATCTGAAACATGGCGGTTTGCTTGATTTTATCCTGGGCAAATTTATAGGTATGATAGCTTGGGAACGTCACTTTTCCCATGGCATTAAACAGGTCTGCATAAAAAGCTGTGGGATAATAGATTTTGGTAGCGGAAAAAAGCAGTTCCTGTTCCCTGGGGCTGTAATTTAAAAAATTGGGCCTGAATCCAATGGTATTTATTTGGGGGTATTTTTTCAGCCGGGCACCAATTGCAATGGGCTTGGGTTCTCCTGTCCTCTTCACGCTGGATTAATCCATGATTTTATTTGGTTTGGTGTTGCCGGGAAATTACAAAACACATTCACCTTTGCTTTTTTTAGTTCTGCCGCAAGCTCAGGCTTGGAAAGTCCTTTTTGCAGGGATGATATGATAATTGGTACCTCCTTGCGTGTGTACATCTCCCTTACTTCCCGGGCAAGGTCCAGGCCGGTCATGTGGTTGAGAAACAGGTCGCAGACAATAACAGCAGGTTTTTCAACCACAATGGCTTCAAAGGCTTCCTGGCTGCCGGTGAATGTCCGGGTCCCATAGCCGCATGTGTCAATGAGTTTGGCGTATACATCCAGAAAGGGACAGGATGGACTGATTATTATAAAAACCTCCTTTTTGATCCCAGCTTTTTTATTCCTGTTTCGGGTATATTTTTTTACGGTTGATTTGAGGTTTTTTTTTTCAAGTATCTTGATAAAGGATTCTATCACCGGTATGGGAGCGCTATTGTTAAGATAATTTGAGGCAATATAGGAAAAAGTATCCGAACTCATCAATGCTTCGATGAGACAGAGGGCCCGGGCGTCCAGGATGGTGTGGGCCAACATTTCTCCGGTTTTGGTGCCGGATTCGATTTTGTTTTTTATTTCAGCGATAATATAGTCGGAACAATTTTTTTCCAGAACCTTTACCGCTGCCATTCTGACATACATGGAAGGATCGGATATCCCCTTGATAATCCCGGCAGCTGATTCCAACTCTGGAAATGCTTCCAGGGCATTATATACCACGAACCGGATTTGAGTATTGATTTTTTTATCTGAAATAAGTGTAAAAAGGCAGGCAACTGCCCCATGGGGAATGGTTCTTTCCGTAAGCCTCAACAGGTTAATTAAAAGGTCATGGTCCTGGTTGTCCAGGCTCTCAATGCTGGTAGTTAAAGCGCTTGCAACCTGGGCTCCATGGACTGAAAAATAGGTAAACGCCTGATACCGCTCTGCAATCTTGCCCGAGTTCAGCAATGCCAGGTTTGTTTTAAAAGAATCGCTCGTAAGTTTTTGCTCATCAGAATCTGGTTTGGCTGCAACAGGCTGGACATCAGACAAATTTGTTTTTAAAATATCAATGACATCCAGAACGTCCTGGTCGCATTTGTCGGTTGATGCAACCTTTTCCAGAAGGGACAGGGCTGTTTTATCCGGTGCCAGGGCCAGCATTGCAATCACTTCCTGCTTTTCACTGTCCGGCCGTGATGGAAAAATTGAAAGAAGCTCCTTTGCCTGTTCAATCCTTGCTGTCTTGATCAATTGCCGAAGTTTTGGAAGATAAGGGGCCATCGCTATTCCTCCTTGGTATGTTATCCATATCCAATTGGGTTTTTCATCTGCCAATTCCAAGTATCCCTGCACATATCCTCCAGGGATTTTGTCGCTTCCCAGCCCAGTTCCTGTTTTGCCTTTGAGGGATCTGCAAAACAGGCGGCAATATCGCCGGGCCTTCT